>NZ_SMLD01000036.1:0-67422 GCF_004352805.1 Nonomuraea mesophila | reverse complement strand
GCCCTGCCCAACCCGCCGCGCGGCACGCTGGCCGGCGGCCCCAACTCCGCCATCCAGGACCCGGTCGCGCAACGCCTGCTGCAGGGCTGCAAGCCGCAGTTCTGCTACATCGACGACATCGAGTCGTGGGCGACGAACGAGCTGACCATCAACTGGAACGCCCCGCTGGCGTGGGTGGCGGCGTTCCTGGCGGACGGCGGCGGGCGTTCCGAGTGCCGGGTGCGCTATTCGGGGCACGGTTCGTGGCCCGGCGGGTTCATCGCGCAGGTGGTGATCGAGAACACCGGCAGGCAGAGCGTTGACGGCTGGAGCCTGCGCTGGTCGTGGCTCGGCGGGCAGCGGGTCAAGGAGGGCTGGGGCGTGAAGCTGGCGCAGTCGGGTTCGGTGGTGACGGCCACGGGGCTGGGCTGGAACGACCGGATCAAGCCGGGCAGGTCGGTGACGTTCGGGTTCGCCGGCACGGCCGGGGCGGGCCCGGATCCGGCTCCCGAGGTCTTCCATCTGAACGGTGAGCGCTGCGCGTGACGCGCCGAGCCGTTGCGTACGCTCCGTTGAACGGAATACTGTCGCCCCATGCCGAGGGGAACATCTGAAGTCAGCGAGCCGATGTACTTCGTGCTCACCGCCCTGCGCGCGGGCCCGCTGCACGGACACGCGATCAGCAAGTCGATCAAGGAGCTGTCCGCGGGCAGGGTGCAACCGTCGGTCGGCACCCTCTACGGCATCCTGGAACGGCTCAACGAGCGCGGCGTGATCACCGTCGACCGCGAGGAGACGGTCAACGGCCGCAACCGCCGCTACTTCAGGATCACCGACGAGGGCCAGGCACTCGTGGAGGCGGAGGCGAGGCGGATGCAGGAGGCCGCCTCGCTCGTGCTGCGGCCGTCCAGCACATGACCGTCGTCCCGCAGGGCGGCACACTGGAGCGCCGTTACCGCGCCCTGCTGCGGGCCTACCCGCGCGCCTACCGCACGGCCCATGGTGACGAGTTGCTCGACGTGCTGCTGGAGTCCGCGGATCCCGGCAGGACCGTGCCCGTCCCGAGGGAGGCGTGGGGGTTGCTGGCGGGCGGCGTGCGCAGCCGCATCGTTCACCTGGCGACGGGCAACCCCTGGAAGGACGGCCTGCACCTGGGCGTGACGGCACTGGCGGCATTACAGCTGGCGGCGCTGCTGCCGTACGCGGGGGCGCTGCCGCTGTGGACGGCGGCGGTCCGGCAACGGCGGCCGGCCGCCCGCGATCGCGACCGCCTTCAGGCCGACGACCAGCGCGAGCGGGATCGCCGCCCACACCCACCCGCGCAGGATCGCGACCAGGACGAGCGCCGAGGCGGTGATCGGCGACCAGGCGGCCAAGGCGCTCGGCGTCACCCGGCTCGACCGGTCGCCGGCGATCTTCATCGGCAAGCACGCGTACACGGTCATCGGCATCATGGGCGACCTGCGCCGCGAGCGGAACCTGAGCACGGCGGTGATCGTGCCGCCGAGCGCGGGCGGCAGTTCGGGCTGCGCGACGTCACCCGGGTGCTGGTCAACACCACCCTGGGCGCCGCCGGGCTGATCGCCGGGCAGGCGCCGGCCGCGCCCAGCCCGGGCAACGGCGACATGCTCCAGGTGGTCGCTCCGCCCAGCCCCACCAGGGCCCGCGACCAGGCGCAGGACGACGTCAACGCCCTCTTCCTCATCCTCGGCCTGGTCTCGCTGGTCGTGGGTGCCGTCGGCATCGCGAACGTCACCCTGGTCACCGTCATGGAGCGCGTACCGGAGATCGGCCTGCGCCGCGCGCTCGGCGCCGCCCGCAGGCACATCGCCGCGCAGTTCCTGCTGGAGTCGACGCTGATCGGCCCGACCGGCGGCGTGATCGGCGCCAGCCTGGGCGTGGTCACCGTGGTCGCCGTCTCGGCCGCCAAGCAGTGGACGCCGCTGCTGGACGTACGCCTGGCGATCGCCGCGCCCGTCGCGGGGGCCGTGGTGGGGCTGCTGGCCGGGCTCTACCCGGCGCTGCGCGCGGCCAGGATGGAGCCGGTGGACGCCCTGAGGTGACGCGCGCATCGGCCTGTTCAGCCGCTCTGGGTGATGTACGCCGCCGCGGCGATCTCCCCCAACGCCTGCCCGGTCACCTTGGACATCTCCCTGGCCGCATCGGCCGACGCGGTCTCGACGCCCACGAAGGCCGCGAAGGTCAGCCGCCGGCTCCCGGGGAGCTCGACGTACCCGGCCAGGGCCTGGCGGTTCATCCACTTGCCGTCCTCGTTCCGCAAGCTCGTGCCGGTCTTGGCGTGGACATGGCCCGCCGCCGGCGAGTCGGGCTGGATGTCCTTGAGGGTCCCGTCCCGGCCGAGGATCGGGAGGGCGTCGCGGTAACGGTGGAAGTGCGGTTGCCGCGCCATGTAGGCCAGAAATTCCACGAAATACTGCGGCGTGTACTGGTTCTGTGCCGACCCTGGGGGTTCCGGGTCGAACCCGGCCTTCTCGAACAGCTCACGCCGTACCCGCTGCCCCGCCGCCTTCGGATCGTCCGGGTCCCGCCCGGCGATGGCCCCGATCAGGTACGGGAACGCCTCCGTATGCAGGTTGCTGCTGACCTTGAGCATGGGCTTGAGCTGGTCGGACAGGACCGGGGAAAGATACTCGGCGACCAGGCGCCGGGCACCGGACCCGGTCGTGGCTCCCCGCCGCGCGCCGATGCGCACGCCCTTGTCCCGCAGCAACCGTGCGAAGATCGCCTGGGTGAACGCCGCTGGTTCCGGGACGAAGTACGCGCGGAACAGGCCGGGGCTGTCGTCGGGGATGTCTCCGGTCAGGCGCACCGTACGAGTGCCGTCGGGGTGCCGTACGTCGTCGGCGAAGGCGAGCGGGCGCGCGGAGGCCGCCTCGGCGGCGGCGATCGTGCGCACCTCGTTCACTATGCGGACGTAGGAAGAGCGCGGGGAGACGTCCAGGGCGGCCGGCATCCCTGGACGGCTGCCGGGTCCGACGGAGACGTCCACGAGATTGTCGTTGAGCATGACCGGGGAAATGGTGGCCGTCACGCCGTTGGCCAGGTTCTCGGTGCCTTCACGGAAGAGGGTGCCGTCCACCAGCACCCGCCCTTCGACCCGCTTGATCCGTGTCGCCACCTCGGCCGCGAGCCGGCGGAGCTCCCGCACCGGGTCAGCGCTGACAGGGCCCGCCCCAGGAGTGGTGTGGTAGGTGTGGTCCGGGTCGGGCAGGGCCAGGCTTCCGTCGGAGCGCAGCCGTCCGGCCAGCAGCAGGTCGCCCCCCGCCACCAGCACGAGGTCGCCGTGCAGCACACCGCCGCGCACGGGGCCGGTCCGGTAGACGCGGGTGGGCAGGCGCCGGTCGTGCCCCAGTGTCAGGAACGCCGTCCCACCGACGAAGACCTTCGATGAGGACCCGGCGACGAACGGCTCGCCGGTGTTGAGCGCGTAGATCGACTCCCCGGTGTCCGGCGCGTAGAAATGCGCCCCCCAACGGGCGCCACCGAAAGCGGGCCGCGCCATGATCTCCTCGATCCTGCGCGCCAGCTCGGCGTCGGGAGCAGCGGCCTGGACGGGCCGCGGGGCGGCGGTGAGGGTGCCGGCCAGCGGAACGGCGCCCAGTAAGCCGAGGACGGACCGTCGCGACAGTTGCCAGGCATCGAGGTGTGTCGGGCTCGTGGCCACCGGTTTCTCCTGTTCGTTGGGAACCTCGATCCGAAGGACCGCTCGGGCTCTTCAGCGAGGCGCGCTTCGCCGAGGCATTGAACGCGGCGGCTTGTTTCCCGGCCGTTTCCTGCCGGCACCGGAGACGGAAACGAGGAGGAAACAGCGGAACCGCCATACAGGACGGCGAACGTCCGCGTCAGAGGAAGGACCTGTGCAGTGAACCGAAGCACCGCGATCGGGCTGGCATGCTCGATCCTGGCCATGGGCCTGGCCGCTCCGGCGACCGCCGCCGCCCAGCCGCGGACCGGCGACGTGCAGCAGGCGATGGACGCCCTGGCGAAGACGCCGGGAGTGGTGGGAGCCATCGGGGAGGCGTACCACGACGGCAGACGCATCGATGGCGGCACGGCCGGCTCGCGCCTGATCGACGGCAAGGGCGGCCGGATCCCGGCCGGCGCCCGCTACCGCGCCTGGTCCCTGACCAAACAGTTCACCGCCACCGTGCTGCTGCAACTCGTCAAGGAGGGCAAGCTCGGCGTGGACGACAAGCTGGGTGCGGTCCTGCCGGTGACGGCGGAACAGGACCTGGTCGAGCGGGCCGGCGAGATCACCGTACGGCACCTCCTTCAGCACACCTCCGGCATCCCCGACTACACCGGGCACCCGGATCTGAGGCCCTTCGACGACCTCACCACCCGATACTCCCCGCTCGACCTGGTGAAGATGTCCCGCGGCCAGCCCAGGCAGCAGGAGCCGGGTGAGCGGTTCAGCTACTCCAACACCAACTACATCCTGCTCGGGGCGATCATCGAGAGGCTGACCGGCCGTACGCTGGCCGTGGAGTTCCAGCGGCGGCTGCTCAAGCCGCTCAAAATGAGCCGCTCCTACCTGCCCGTCCGACCTGGGCAGGGCATCAAGGGGCCCCACGGGCACGGCTACTACCCCGGGCCCCCGGACGGCACGCCGCGCGACGTGGATCGGATGAACACCACCAGCCTGTGGGCGGCCAGCGGCCTGATCTCGACCTCGCGCGACCTGACCACGTTCTACCGCGCGCTCGCCCAGGGGCGGCTCCTGCCTGCCGCGCTCCGGGAGGTGATGAGGTACCCGGTCGAGGAGCAACCCGTGTGCGGCGGCTCGATCAGCCTGTACCGGGGTTCCGGGCCCGGCGGGCTGGCCATGACCTTCGCCTCCGCCGACGGCCGCCTTCAGTTCGCGGTGTCGGTGACGACCAGCATCGCGGGCCAGGGCCAGGTACGTCCGGCTCTGCAGAAGGCCGCCGAAGCGGTGCTCTGTCCTGGCACTTGAGAAAACAGGGAGTAACTTATGCGTACACGTTCGAGCACAAGCACGTTCTGGTCCCGTGCCGCGGTGGTGTGCACGCTGCTGCTGGCCGGTGCCCCTGCAGCCGGCAACGCGGACCCGGCCGGCGCGGCTGAAGCCACGAGCGCCGGCCAGGCCCCGCTTCCCTGCGCCGAAGCCCCCAGCCAGTCCACGTCCGGCCGGACACCGGCGCCGACCCAGGCGGCGGCCACGCAGGTCAGCACCATCGGGCAGGCCTACACCTGCATCCTCGATCACTACTTCGCCCGCGACCGGCTGAACCACCGCGACCTTCTCGCCGCCGCCTTCGGCGGGCTGACCGTCGAACTCGCCCGGCAGGATCTGGACCGGTCCGACGCCGTGATGCCGCCGATGGAGGGCGACCGGGCCTCCGACTGGGCGGCCTTCGCCGCCGTCTACGAGCGCATCACCGCCGCCCTGCCCGCCGACGCGGCGCGACAGGCGGTGGCCGCGGCGACGATCAACGCGATGGTGGGCAACCTGCACGACAACCACGTGCGCTGGTCCCGTATCGCGCCACCGCCAGGCGAGCCACGCGAGATGTACGGGCTCGGCATCGCCACCTCCTACACCCCCTACCACGCCGCCCACGCACCACAACGAGCCCGGGCACCGCTGCACATCACCGCCGTGACCGGCGGGCCGGCCGCCGAGTCGCGGCTGCGGCCCGGCGACGTCATCCAGTCGGTCAACGGCGCACCGCTGTTCGCCGGAGGGATCCTGTCCACGGGGGCACTCGGCATGCTCCACCCGAACTCGGCCGCCGACGACCCCGTACGCCTGTCCCTGCGCCGCCCGTCCACCGGCCGTACCTGGACCGCCACCCTGAAGCCTGGCTGGTTCACCCCGACGGCTCGCAACGTGACGCCCACGCTGCTCGGCGGCGACATCGCCGCCATCCACATGGGCGCCTTCACCGCCGGCGTCGCCGACGAGGTGCTGGCGGCCGTGGCCGACCTGGGCGAACGCGCCGACCTGCGTGGGGTCGTCCTGGATCTGCGGGGCAACACCGGTGGCTCTCCGGCGGAGGTCGCGCGCCTGCTCGGCGCCTTCGCCCACGGCAAGGTCACCGGCTACAACTGCGACCTTGGCGGCACCTGCACCGCGCATCGCACCGACGACACCGTGCCCCTCATCAAGCTGCCCCTGGCCGTCCTCACCGACGGCCTCTGCGCCTCCGCCTGCGACCACTTCACCGGCGCGGTCAAGCATCACAAGCTCGGGCCGGTGATCGGCACGCGTACGTCGGGGATGGTGTCGGGGGTCGCGTACCCGTACGTCCTCGACGACGGCAGCACGCTACGCCTGCCCACGCACTACGGCCTCGGGCCCAACCGCGAGATCGTCAACGGCATCGGCGTGCCACCCGACCACGTCGTTCCACGGACCGCCGCAGACCTGTCGGCCGGCCACGATCCGGCCATGGCCAAGGCCCTCGCCCTGGTCGGCAAGGTCTCCTGATCCGGGCCGGATTCAGCTGCCTGGACGACGACGAACTCACCGTCATCGCGGGCACACCGTCACGGCCGCGGCGACCGAAGGTAGATTCTCCATCAAGTGATTGACTGAGGTGTGGCAGCCGAACTACGTTCGGTAGCGTGCCACCCGGAGAGACCGCGCAGGTCGCGCAGATCCTGAGGGCCGCGACCCAGCTGTTCGCCGCGCTGGGCTACGACGGCACCTCGACGCGCCAGATCGCCGACGCGGCCGGGCTCAACATCGCCACCGTCAACTACCACGTGGGCGGCAAGCGCGAGCTCTACCTCGCCGTCATGGAACGCGCGCACCAGGCGGAGAAGACGGCCCTGGAGCAGGCTCTCGGCCGCCTGCCCGGCGACGACCCCACGGCCGGGATCCACCGGCTGATCGACGACTACCTCGACTTCTGCGTGGACCACCCCGAGGTGCCCGCCCTGTGGATGCACCGCTGGCTCTCCGACGCGGGCGACATCACCGAGCTGGAACGCCGCTACGTGCAGCCGCTCTTCGCCGCCGTCACCGCCACCATGCGGCCCATCGCCGAGTCAGGGCTGATCGACGCGGGAGTGGACCTCGAATACGCGATGTGGACGGTCGTCTGGTCCGTGCACGGCTTCGCCAAGGGCGGGGTGCTCGACGACCAGGGCCGCCGCAGAAGCGCCGGCGACCGGGTCGCGCTGCGCCGTTTCCGCGCCCACCTGCACCTGACCATGCACCGCATGCTCGGCCTGCCCGGCGAGCCCCGGTGAGCTTCGCCCCGAAGGAGCCCGCGTGAACCTCCCCCTGACCGGACGGACGGCCGACGACCTGCTGACCGAGATCGCGAGGCTCAAGGGGAACGACTTACCGGTGCGCGGCGGGCAGGTCACCGCGTACGTCTACGACACCGGACGGGCCGAGATCGGCGAGGCGGCGGCGCGGGCGTACGCCGAGATGCTGGAGGTCAACTGCCTCGACCCGACCGCGTTCCCCAGCGTGGTCGAGATGGAGCGGCAGGTCGTCGGCGCGGTCGCCGACCTGCTCGGCGGCGGCCACGGCATCTTCACCAGCGGCGGCACCGAGTCGATCATGCTGGCGGTCAAGGCCGCCCGCGACGCCGCCGGACGCTCCCGCCCCACCCTCGTGCTGCCGGTCACCGCTCACCCCGCCTTCCACAAGGCGGCGCACTACCTGGGGATCGCGGTCGTGCCGGTGCCGGTGGACCTGGCGACGTACAAGGTGCGGGCTCAGGACGTCGAGGCGGCCATGGACGCGAACACGATCATGGTGGTCGCCTCCGCGCCCTCCTACCCCCAAGGGGTGATCGACCCGATCGAGGAGGTGGCCGCCGTGGCCGCCCGCGCGGGCGTCCCGTGCCACGTGGACGCGTGCGTCGGCGGGTGGCTGCTGCCGTGGTTGCGGGAGGCGGGCGCGGCGGTGCCGCCGTTCGACCTGTCCGTGCCGGGCGTCACGTCCCTCTCCTGCGACCTGCACAAGTTCGGGTACGCCCCCAAGGGCGCCTCCGTGGTGCTGTTCGCCGACCCGGCGATGCGGCGCAGGGCGTACTTCGCCTCGGCCGCCTGGCCCGGCTACACGATCATCAACGCGACCGTGCAGAGCTCCAGGTCGGCGGGCCCGCTCGGCGGCGCCTGGGCCACCCTGCAGGCGCTCGGCAGGAAGGGGTACGTCGAGCTCGGCCGCTCGGCGCTGGAGGCGACGGCCAGGCTGCGCGCCGGCATCACCGCGATCCCCGGGCTGCGCGTGCTGGGCGAGCCCGAGTCGTCGCTGGTGGCGTTCACCGGGGACGGGATCGACGTGTTCGTGCTGGCGGACGAGGCGCGGGCGCGGGGCTGGTTCCTGCAACCGCAGCTCTCCTACGCCGGCATCCCGGCCAACCTGCACATCACGGTCACCGGGGTGACATCGGCGGGGGTGGAGGCCATGGTGAAGGTCATCGCCGAGTCCGCCGAATCCGCCCGGCTGCGCGGCCCCGTCGTGCTGCCCGACGGGCTGGTGGAACTGGTGGCGGGGCTGGACCTGGACGCCCTCGACGACACCGCGTTCGCGGAACTGGCCGCGTCGGTGGGCGTGGACCTGCGGCCGGGGGCGGGGCAGCCGGAGATGGCGACGGTCAACGCCGTCCTGGACGCGCTGCCGGCTCCGGCCAGGGAGGCGGTGCTGGTGCGCTTCCTGTCCGTCATCTACGGCTCGTAGGCGGGGAAACCTTGCCGCCGAGCCGCCTTCCGCTCGCGCGCATCGCCTGCGGGCAGCGTTCCTGTTCCAGGTGCTCGTACAGCTCGGCCAGGGTCGCACCACACCGTACGTTGGAAAGCCCACGGCCCAGGGGCACGAGGACGGCGCGGAAGGCGATGTAGCCGCCCCCGGCTCCCTCCATGATCGTCCACCCGGGGAACGCCTTCTCCATCAGGTCCCCGGCACGGCACCGGCAGTCGCCAGCTCGGCCCAGACGACGCGGCGACCACGTTCGACGACGTACGCGCCGCATCGGGCACTGAGCCCCGCCACGATGCCCAGCCCACGACCGGCCTCCTCCATGGACGCAGGTCGGAGGGGCACGAAACACGGCGCCGACGTCAGGGTGCCCGGGTCGACCACCTCCAGACGTACGAACCCGGCACCGAACCCCAGCCGCAGCTTGACCCAGTCGCGCCCCGACCCTCCCGGCACGTGCTGAATGACGTTGGCCACCAGCTCGGCGACGATCTGGAGCGCGTCGGCCCGCACGACGGCGGGGGCGTCAGCAAGCCACAACCCGATCGCCTGGCGGGCCTGCCACGAGGTACGCCCCCCACGCCGCAACGTCGTCTCCCTCCAAAGGGATACGTCCGGTCTTTCCCGTGTGTGACTTTTCGACCCCGTCGGGATTTTGAGCATGAGCCTGAACACCTTTCTCGCGTCCTTGAACCCCTTCCCAGAGTGACCTTCCATCGCTAATTTGTAATCAGCACATGACTGTCCGTGTTGGAACAGACCTGTGCCGCCATTGTTTGTGCGCTTGCTCCGCAGAGGACCCCGGCATGACCTTGGACGAGCAGTTCCCACCCCCGCCCCCTGAAACACCCACCTACGGCGTTGTGCTGAAAAGTGCACGCACTGCCGCCGGCCTCTCCCAAGTGGCCCTCGGAAACATCGTCTCGTGCAGCGAAAGCCTCATCGGGCTGGTCGAACGCGGCCAGCGAAAGCCGACCAAGAGCTTCACCATCGCCGTCGAGTCCGCCCTCGGCCTGAACGGCGACCTCTTCCGACTCCTGCCCAACACCCGTGTCATGTCCGTGCCGAAGTGGTTCAGCGAGTGGCCGACCGTGGAAGAAAACGCCCACACGATCCGCACGTGGCAGCCCCTCGTGGTTCCCGGCCTTCTCCAGACTGAGCGCTATGCCCGAGCCATCCTCGCCGCCGAACCGGGAGCGACCGAGCAGTGGATCGAGGAAGCCGTCGAAACCCGGCTACGGCGCCAGTCCGTGTTCGAGCGCAACGATCCGCCCATGTATTGGGCGTTGCTCGACGAATGCGCTCTCCTCCGGCCCGTCGGCGGGAAAGACGTCATGCGGGAGCAACTGGAGCACCTGCTGGCGATGACTGAACGCCCAAACATCTCCATCCAGGTGGTGCCGCTGGACGTAGGGGCGACGGCGGGTCTGCTGGGAGGGTTCACTCTCGCCGAGAGCGACGGCATGCCGGACCACGTCTACCTTGATTCCGCTGGACAAGGCACCGTCATCGCTCGCGAGGAGGCAGTGCGGCAGGTTAGTCTCAGATACGACGCGATTCACAAATGGGCGCATCCTGCACATGTAAGCCGACGACAAGTATGTGAGGTGGCAGCAGGGTATGGGTTTCAGTGACGAGCTACGTGCCGAACTAAAGGCCGCCCAGTGGACCAAATCCACTCTCTCCGGCTCAAACGGCGGCGACTGCCTCTACGCGGCCAAACTCACCGGCGACCGCTACGCCATCCGCGACTCCGAACAACCCCACGTCCCACCCATGATCCTGCGCGGCGACGTCTTCCGCGCCTTCATCGGCGGCGCCAAACTCGGCGAATTCGACTTCTAAGCCATCCAAGCACCAGCACAAACAGGATGCGGGCCGCCTCGAAGGGCCCGCATCCCTCTCGACCTCACAACCGGCAGCCCCGCGAGACGAGGACGTGAAGTGGGTGAGGCATGAGAATCAGTGACGAGTTGAACACCGCGCAGTGGACCAAATCCACGCTTTCAGTCTCCAGTGGCGGCAACTGCCTCTACGCAGCCAAACTCACCGGCGACCGCTACGCCATCCGCGACTCCGAACAACCCGACATCCCACCCATGATCCTGCGCGGCGACGTCTTCCGCGCCTTCATCGGCGGCGCCAAACTCGGCGAATTCGACTTTTAGCCTCCGAAGGCAATCCTGGGCTGCGTGGCGCCGACCACCAGCCCAGCGAAGGCAGACGACACGCAAGGCACCATGAACCTAACGAAGGTCGTCCCTGTCCCGATCAACAAGGGTGGCCAGCACAAGCTGTGCGAGCGGGATAGCCTGCCTGTACCAGGCGTTCCACTGCCCTGCTTTATCACCCGCGACCAGCAGGATGCTAGATCGCCACGGATCGAAGGCGAAGAGGATGCGCACGGTCCCGGGTCAGAGTTCTTGCAGAGAGGAGCGCATGATGGGTCACAGCCGTTGGGAAACGTACAAGGCCAAGCGTCTGCGCGAGATGGACGCGGATGTGCAGCCGCATCCCGAATACGAGCAGGCGGGCCGTGACCTGGAGCTCGGAGACCAGCTACGTGAGATCCGTAAGCGTCGAGGCCTGTCGCAGAAGGTCGTGGCGGAGCGCTCTGGGATGTCCCAGCCCGCCCTGTCCCGCATCGAGGGCGGTGGCGGCATCCCGGATATGGCGACACTGCTGCGCCTCGGTGCGGCAATGGGGGTTCGGCTTCGCGTCGAGCTCGTCGTCGACAACGACGACACCGCTGAAGTCGAGCCTCTAACGGTGCGTCACCGACAGCTCGCGAACGTATGAGTCGCAGGCGGCCACGTCGAGATGTTTCTGATTGACGGTAGCGACCGCTAGCCAGGAATCTGTGCGACCACGTGGTCCGGGGAGTCGAGCCAGAGGTGGTGTTGCTCCGGTGTGACCGTCATGCCGAATCGGTCGCGCCCCGGCTCCCCCCAGCTCACCCACCGGAAATAGGCGTCCACGACCTCGTCCCACAGAGCCCGCTCACCCACCTGGAACACCTTGTACCGCGCGGTGTCCGGACGCCAGTCCACCGCCGCCCACGAGTACGGCTCAGCGGGGTCGGACACCCACAGCCGGTACAGGTCGCCGTCCTCGTCCGGTTCGCCGCTGCCGTTGGAGGTCAGGCCGGTCAGTGCCGCGATGGCCAGATCGGCACCGGCGGGAGCGTGGGCGATCGTGCGCGGGTCGATGCGGGTGGTCAGATGGTGTTTGTCCTCAGGGCCGCGCGGCGGACGGTCATGGATGCCACGTTGCGAGCGCATCAGCATGTACGAGGCGAAGCCGGGGAAGCGGCCGATCGCCGTACCGTCGGGCATGGTCACCAGTCGCAATGCGTGGTTGGTGCCGAACCCCGGGCAGTACGGCAGCACGATCACCGCGCCCGGCCGCGACTGCTCGACCCAGGCGTACGGAACGGTCCGGACCCCGCACGTGACGTGGATCCGGTCGAACGGCGCCCGCTGCGGGCACCCGGCGGCGCCGTCACCGACGACCAGGTGCGGCTGGGCGCCGGCGGCGGCGAGGTTCTTGGCCGCCTGTCCGGCGACGGCGGAGTCCACTTCGACCGTGCTCACCTCCCCGTGGGCACCGACCAGATGGGACAGCAGGGCAGCGGTCCAGCCGGTGCCGGTGCCGATCTCGAGCACCCGGTGGCCGGGGCGGGGGTCCAGCAGGTTCAGCAGGTGGGCGACCGTGCTCGGAGCGGACGCCGAGGAGGTGTAGTCACCTTCCATCTCACGCAGGTCTGTGCCGCCGTCGTCGAGCTGGGTGACGACGCTGGTGTCGGAGTAGACGACGTCCCACCAGGTTGTGGGATCGGCGTCGCGGTCGATCAGGACCGCGGTGCCGGTTTTGCGGGGCGAGACGAGGCCGACGTCGGGGATGAACAGGTGACGGGGCACCGCGCGGACCGCTTGCTTGACGACATCCCTGATGTCTCCGAGGGGGTCGAGGTCGGCGATCAACGCCTCCATCCGCGCGGTGAGGTCCATTACTTCTTACCTCCCTGATCTTCACCGTGCTGGCCGGAGCCTGTCCGGTTCTCGTCGTCGTTGCTGCCCTGACCTCCCTGTTTGGGGTCGAGCGGCGCGTCCTTGGGGCTGTCGGGGTCTTCGTGTCGGCCCACGGATGTTCTCCCTTCACTCGCACCGACTGCTCTCTGTCATCGTATGGTCACTAAATGAATGGAGGGAGAGGCATTTCCGCTGGCTACCTGTCACTTCACGGGGACCCTCGGGTTACATGATGGGGAGATGGCGTCACAGGTCGTAGGGGTTCCGCTGTCGCTGACCGGGAGGTTCGCCCGGTTCGGGGAGCAGGCCAGGCTGGGGCTGGAGGTCTGGCGGGCGGCCGCGAAGGGTGTGGAGTTGGTCGTCGAGGACGATCGCAGCGATCCCGACGTGCTGGAGCGGGTGCTTCGAGGGCTGGCGGGCCGGTGCGATCTGCTGCTGGGGCCGTACTCCACGCTTCTCATGCGCCGGGCGGGGCGGGTCGCGGCGGAGCTGGACCTGCTGGTGTGGAATCACGGCGGGGCGGGTGACGACGTGCAGGGCGCGCATCCCGGTCACGTCGTGTCGATCCCGGCGCCGGCGAGCGCGTACGCGGAGCCGTTCGTGCGGCGGCTGGCCGAGGACGGCGAGCGGGACCGGTTGTGGGTCGTGCCGGGCAAGGGGAGTTTCGGGCGGCAGGTCGCGGCGGGCACCGAAAGGGCGGCGAACGAGCGGGGCATTCCGGTGACCGTGGCCGGGCCTGGGGACGCGCTGCCCGTCGGCGGGTCGTGGAACCTGCTGTGCTGCGGGTCCTTCGAGGAGGATGTCGCGGTGATCGGGAGGGCCGTCGGTCCGCGGAAGGTCTGCGCGGTGGCGGCCGGGGTGCGGGCGTTCGGGGAGGTGGTCGGCGATCCGTACGGGATGTACGGGGTCGGGCAGTGGTTCCCCGGCGGTGGCCAAGGGGCGGCGGTCGGGGTGTCGGAGCGGGAGTTCGTGACCGCCTACAGGGAGCGGGCCGCCGGGGTGGTGCCCGACTATGTGGCCGTGCAGGCCGTGGCCGCCGCCGTGGTCGCGACCCACTGCGCCGCTCTGGCCGGGAGCACCGGGCGTGCGGCGTTGTGGGGCGCTGCCACCGCTCTGGAGACGACGACGCTGTTGGGGGACTTTCGCGTCGATCCAGGCAGCGGGGCGCAGGTCGGGCATCGGGCCGCGCTCACCCGCTGGTCGTAGCGGGCCGCACTCATCCCGCTGGTCGTAGCGGGTCGAGGGGGTTGTGAGGGCCGGCCCGCCGTCGTTACGGCGGGCCGGCCCCCGTACGGCTCGTGCCCCCGCCAGAGTGGGCACGAACCGCACGGCTCTCAGCGGCTGATCCGTACCGCGTCCGCGATGACGTAGCCGGTGCCCGAGGTCCACCGGCTCACGCCCACGACGTTGTACGTGCCGGCGTTGAGGGAGAAGGTGCCGATGCTGCGCCAGGATCCGCCGCCGGATCTCTGGTCGACGTAGACGGTCTGGTTGCCGCTCGATGTCGCCACGATGTACGGCGCCGAACTGTTGTACCCGGGATCGGACGGATACCAGACCTCCACCTGGTACGTGCCCGCGCTGGGGATGGTGGCGGAGTACCAGGCCGGGTCGCTGGAGGAGACCGGGTCGGCGAAGCGGTAGTCGGCGCCGTGGCGCTGGCTGGAGAAGGTGGAGGTGCCCCAGTTGGCGCTGGCGGTGAACTGGCCGGCCGTGGCGTTGTCGACGGTGGTCGTGAACGTCGGGGGGTTGCCGCCACCGGTCACGTAGTTCATGTACGTGTTCCAGTTCCAGTTCCTGCCCGGGTCGGTGTGGGTGGCGCCGGGCACCTCGTTGTGCCCGATGATGCCGGTCCGGGTCTTGGGGATGCCGTACTTGTCGCAGAGGTGGCGCGTCAAGGCGGCGGAGGCCCGGTACATGGCGTCGGTGAACCAGGAGGCGTCGTCGACCCAGCCTTCGTGTTCGATGCCGATCGAGCGGGTGTTGTAGGACCAGTTGCCCGCGTGCCAGGCGACGTCCTTGTCGCGCACCATCTGGGTGATGGCGCCGTTGGACGACTTGACCACGTAGTGGGCGGAGACGTTGGCGCTGGGGTTCTGGAACCAGGAGATCGTGCCGGCGTACGAGCCCTGGGTGACGTGGATGATCACCCGGTCGATGTTGTAGCTCGATTCCCGGCTGGAGGCGGTGTAGTTGCCGGAGTTGGCCGCGACCCAGGCGGCCGGCGGGTAGTCGGGGCTGGCCACGGCGCGCGCGTTGAGGTCGCGGGCGTTGGCCAGGTCGCCGCGGTCGGCGGTGACCTCCTGCGGCTTGACCTGTACGCCGCGGATGTCGATGCCGAGGCCGAGCCCTTCGTAGACGGCGTCGGCGTAGAGGCGGGCGAGTTCGGGTGAGGTCGCGTGGCCGTACGCGGCCACGGCCTGGTACCAGCGGCCGATGTCCTTCCTGGCCGCCTCGTCGAGGCCGAGTTTGTCGGCGTGGGCTCGCAGGACGGCGGCGCCGCCGAGGATGTTGGCCTCGTCGTCGGCGCGCAGCTTGTCGACCGGGAGCTTGGTGAGCTCGGCGGCCTGTTCGAGCGAGTGGTTGGTGGGGTTGCTGACGAGGTGCATCACGCCGTAGCCGCCGCTGGCGCTGGGCTCGCCGCCGTGGCCGTCGAGGTGGGTCTCGGCGTAGGCGAGGGCGACGAGCAGGTCGCGGGGTACGTCGTGTTCGGCGGCGGCGCGGTCGAACGCGGCGGCGAGCGGGTTCTCCTCGGCCGTGGCGACGGCGGGCTGGCCTGCGACGATGAGCAGGGCGGCGAGGAGGGTGGTGGCGAGGGCGGCTAATCGCGTGCGGGCGAGAGTCATGGGTGCTCCTCGTTGGGGGTAACGGGGGCACGGTACGACATCTTCCTGACTAATGTCGATAATTGACATTACTTCCCGGTTAAGTGAAACTTTTCGCCCCACCTTTCCGGGAGAGGAGAGGCTCGTGAGATTGGGCCCCTGAAAACTATTGCGCTTTCGCTGAGCGACGCTGAAACTTCCTTTCGTGACCGCGCTCGTGCGTACCGTCCTGGCGGCGCTCACCGCCGCACTCGTCGGCATCGTGGCCCCCACCCCCGCCCCCGTCGCCGCGTCGGCCGCCTGCGCGACCGACCCAGCGACCCCGAAACGCCAGCTCAGAGCCATGTGGATCTCGTCGGTCGCGAACATCGACTGGCCGAGCCGCACGGGGCTGAGCGTGTCGGCACAGCAGGCGGAGTTCCGCGCCTGGCTGGACCTCGCCGTGCGCAAGCGCATGAACGCCGTGATCGTGCAGATCAGGCCCACGGCCGACGCGTTCTGGCCGTCGCCGCACGAGCCGTGGTCGCAGTGGCTGACCGGCACCCAGGGCCGCGACCCGGGTTACGACCCGCTGGCGTTCATGGTGAACGAGGCACACGCCCGCAACCTGGAGTTTCACGCCTGGTTCAACCCGTACCGGATCGCCAACCACGCCGACCCGAACAGGCTGGTCTCCACGCACCCCGCCCGCAGGAACCCGGGCTGGCGCTTCGCCTACGGCGGCAAGCTCTACTACAACCCGGGCATCCCGGAGGTCCGGGCCTTCATCGAGGACGCGATCATGGACGCCGTCTCCCGCTACGACGTGGACGGCGTGCACCTCGACGACTACTTCTACCCCTATCCGGTGAGCGGCCAGACCATCCCCGACGCGGCCACGTACGACAGGTACGGCTCCGGGTTCGCCACCATCGGCGACTGGCGGCGCAACAACGTCAACCTCCTCGTACGCGAACTCGGCCAGCGCATCCACGCCGCCAAGCCGCACGTCTCGTTCGGGATCAGCCCGTTCGGCATCTGGCGCAACGCCGGCACCGACCCGCTCGGCTCGCGCACCTCGGGCCTGCAGTCGTACGACGCGATCTACGCCGACAGCCGCGAATGGGTCAAGCAGGGCTGGGTCGACTACATCTCGCCGCAGATCTACTGGCACATCGGGTTCTCCACCGCCGCGTACGAGGTGCTCACCGCCTGGTGGTCGGACGTCGTACGGAACACCGGCGTGCAGCTCGTCGTCGGCCAGGCCGCCTACCGGGCGGGCGCGTCCGGCGAGGACGCCGCCTGGCAGGACCCGGCCGAGCTGAGCGACCACCTCCACGACAACAGGAGACATCCCGAAGTCGTCGGCGACGTGTTCTTCAGCGCCAAGGACGTCAGGGCCGACAGGATCGGGGCGTTCACCCGGGTCGTGAACGCCCACTACACCAGGCCCGCGCTCCTGCCCGCGCGCGGCTCCGGCGGCGCGCCGGGCGCGCCGGCGATCACGTCGGCCACGCGGGCCACCGACGGCGTACGGCTGGCCTGGAACGGCTCGGGCACCGCGTACGCGGTCTACCGGGTGGACGGGACGCAGTCCGCGGCCGACCCATGTTTCTTCGCCGACGCCCGCAACCTGGTCACGACGACCCGGCAGCGCACGTTCACGGACACGACCGCCGGCGGGTCGGCCTACACGTACTACGTGAGCGCGCTCAACCGCACCCACCAGGAGGGGTCGCCGAGCGCGGGCCGGGTCGTGGAGGCGGGCGGCGGCGCGTTCAGCGTCGTCGTCGACAACGCCGGCCCCGGCTTCACCGCCGGCCCGAACTGGGGCACCTCCTCCTTCTCCGGGCAGCTGCACGGCAGCGACTACCGCTTCGCCGAGCCGGTGTCCGCCAGCGACCCGGCCTGGTTCCGTGCGGCCATCCCCAGCGCGGGGAACTACCGGGTCGAGGTGTGGCATCCGGCGGATCCCGGCTACAACAGCGCGGCCCCGCACATCGTGGCGGCCTCCGGCGGCAACCGGACGGTCGCCGTCGACCAGCGTTCGGGGGGCGGGCAGTGGCGGGTGCTGGGGACGTACCCGCTGGCGGCCGGCACCTACGACGTGGTCGGCGTGAGCCGCTGGACCTCCGCCGCGGGTTACGTGATCGCCGACGCGGTCCGCATCACCAGGGTGTGACGTCGGGGCGTGCACTGGAGGGTGGGCAGGCCCGGCCCCCGATCGTACGATGAGCCGGTGGACGGAGCCCGCCCGCGGCCGATCGACGCGATCGCGGTCATGGTCGCGGCAGGCCTGACCGCGGCGACCGGCTACGAGGGTCCGGTGCTGGCGCTGCTGATGGCGTCGGCGCTGCCGGTGCTCTGGATGCGCAGGGCCCCGCTCACGGTCGCGTGGATCAGCGCGGGCACGGCGCTCGCCCTGCCCGTGCTGCTCGTGTTCGCGGCGCCCGCCGTGGTCCCGCCCGCGGGCGCGCCGCTCTGGCCGCCTGCGGCCGCGTTCGCCGCGTACGGCGCGATGGCCTTCGCCCGCGACAGGTACCGCGGGGCGGCGCAGTGGCTGCCGGTGATCGTGCTGGCTCTCGCGGTGCTGGCGCTGCCCCACCGGATGCCTCTCGTCCTGCGCACGGAGACGGTGATCGCGCTCGCGGTCATGTACGGCATGTACACCGCCGTCCGGGCCCGGCTCCAGCGCGGCCTGGCGGAACGGTCGGAGCGGGTCGAGCGCGAACGGCTGGCGGGCGAGATGCACGACGTGGTCACCTATCGCGTGAGCCGGATGGTGTTGCAGGCCGGGATGCTGGCCATGAACGCGCCCGACGAGCGGGTGCGTACGGCGGCCGAGGAGCTGCGGGCGACGGGCTGCGAGGCTCTTGACGAGCTGCGGCACATGGTGGCGCTGCTGCGGCGCGGCTCAGGCGAGGGCTTCGACCTGGGGCTGCCGCTGCCCGATCTGCGCCCGCTGATCACCGAGTCGGCGTGCGCGGGAGTGCCCGTCGAGCTGGCGGTGACCGGCACGCCCGAGCCGGTGCCCGGCGTGGTGGGGCGGGCGGCGTACCTGATGGTTCAGGAGGCCCTGACCAACGTGCGCAAGCACGCGCCCGGCGCGGACGCGCGGGTGCAGGTGAGCTACCGGCCGGGAGCGGTACGGCTGAGCGTGCGCAACACCCCCGGCAGGCCGGACGCCTGGGTGGCGGTGAGCGACCCGGGCATGGGCCTGCTCGACCTGTGCCGGCACGTGGAGCTGGCAGGCGGCACCATGGAGATCGGCCATGACGCCGACGGCGGCTTCCGGGTCGAGGCGTCGTTCCCCACGTCGCGGCCGTGAACGTACGGACGATATGTCAGCGCACCGAAGGGCTGAATCGATGGAGTTCAACGGCTTCCGGTACAGCCGGAGCCACCTGCGCGGCCTGGCCGAGGGCATGGGCGACATGGGGGCGGCCGTGTCGGACGTCGAGTCCCGGTACGAAGAAGCCCAGAGGGCGATCAGGGCCGCTCTCGGCGGCGACGACTACGGCGAAAGCTACTGGCGCAGTCGCGAGGAACGCCTGGAGACCATCGGGAGGGCGTTGACGCTGCTGGCCGGAGCGCTCAGCGACGAGGAGGACAAACTCACGAAGGCCTCCGCCACCTACAAGGCCAGTGACGACGCCGGCACCATCGGCGGATGAGGGCGATCGCCCGGCCCGCCGGGGCGTGAGCCGTCAGTCCCAGCCGGCCAGCGCCTGCTCCAGCTCGGCCCGCGCGGCCACGGGGTCGTAGCCGGGGATGGCCTCGCGTAGCACCTCGTCGGTCTGCCGCTCGGCGTCGGCGCACGCCTCACCGAGCGCCGCGAGCACCTCGTCGGCCAGGTCCCTGCTGCCCAGGCGCATGGCGCGGGCGTCGAACGTGACGTCGAGGACGCGGCCCTCCTGGTCGACCGAGGCCGTCACGTGTCTCGACGGCCCTCTGCCGGTGCCGACGATCTTGTCGAGGTGCTCCTGCGCGGCCTCCATCCGGGCCATGAGCTGATCGGCCTGCCGGGCGGGCGCGTCGACGTCCTCCTCGTCGCCGGAGGGCTGGTCGAAGCCGTACACGTCTCGCCTCCGTTCTAGGAAAGAAGGTCGCGGGCCGCCTGCTCGACCCGGTCGCGGACGAACGTCTCATCGAGCGGCTTCGGCAGCGCGTCGGCGCGTTCGGAGACCTCGTCCGCTATCTCCTGCGCCTGGCGCGCGGCCTCCTCCTGCGCGGCGCGGAGCACTGCCGTCACCTGGCCGCCGAGCATCCGTTCGCCCTGCCGCAGTGCCCGCGGGTCGATGCGCAGGCGCGTCACTCTCCCGTGGCCGTCGGCGGCCGCCTCGACGAGCCCGTCCCTGCTCTCCGCCCGGCCCTGAACCTGCCTGATCGCGGTCTGCGCGTCCTTGATGCCGCGAATGACCTCGCGGCTCTTCTGGACGTAGTCGGCCACGTACTCCGCGTCGTCTTCCGGTGCTGGTGGGCGCATGTCTCACTCCGATGGTCACGGGCGAACCATCGGCCATTCTAGCGACCCGGGGGGCGAGTCTTACTGTTGTGTGTCATGTTCCGATAAGTGCCGAAATATTGCCATTGAGCCGCAGTAGTATCCACGGAATGACGGGAATGGAGATGGACCGGGGAGGAACGGGGCAAGATGCCTCCCTGGTCAGTACTCACGCGGAGGAGCACCACGCCGCTCTCAACCCCCTCGCGCAACGCGGCACCTCCTCCTTCGGGGACGACGGCACGTTCGGCCTGTTCATCGCCGCGTACGCGGAAAGCCGCGACGTGTCGATGGCCGTGCACCAGGGGCTGTCCACGGTGATGCAGGACACCGGCACCGGCATGCACCTCGCGGTCAGGAACACCAACGACGCCGAGGCCGCGAACGCCGAAGCCTTCAGAGATCCCGGTGCCGCATGGGCATGACCGTACCCCCAGAGGTCAGCGGCTTCATGCCGATGGTGAGCCCCTGGTACACCATCGACGAGGACGACATGCGGACGGAGAGCGCCGCCTCACGCGCCACGGCCACGCAGGGGGCCTCCGCGGCCGCACAAGGAGAGACGGCGGTACGCGGCGCCGGGCAGCACTACGGCGGCGAGTCCGGCACCGCCCTGCAGGCCCACTGGGACAGGACCGGGCTCAGCGGCGGCCACTTGGACCAGGCCGCCAACGCGGCGAGGCTGGCGCCCGTGGGGCTCGAAGGCGCGGCCAACGTGGTGTCCGGGGTGAAGGTCGCGACCATCGTCCAGGCGGCGCACGCCTCGGTCGACGTCGCCCGGCTGCTGGCCCTGGGTGCCGCGGCCGGCGGCACCGCGTTCGCTGTCAGGCGCATCCTCATGGCACGGGCCGCGAACCGGAAGATCAGGAAAGAGGGCGTGCAGGGCACGGGCAACGTGCTCGGCCAGCTGCTGCGCCGCCGGGTCACCGAACCGGGCCGCCGCATCCTCGACGATCTCCACCGCCTCAACGGCCCTCGCGGCACGCCCGCCCTGGCGGGCACGGGCGGCCGCAGCATCCCGATGCGCCCGGCAGGACTGCGCTCGCCGTCCGGCCCCCGCTCCGTCCAGGACGGCATCGCCCAGATGGGCCGCAGGAGCGGCGGCAGGGGCAGGGGCAACTCGGGTGGCGACAACAACGGAGGGTTCTTCTCCCGCCACGCACGGCAGCGCCAGGAAGAGCGCGACGTCTCCGAGCAGGACATCAATGAGACCCTGTCGAAGGGAACCAGGAGGCCCGGCAAGAAGCCCGACACGTCGGAGTACGAGAGGGACGACGGACTGGTGGTGATCCGTGGTGATGACAATTTCAAGGTCATCACCACCTTCTGGAGAAGAAAGAAGTAGCAGGCTTGCGGATCGAATACAACGACGAGAACGACGTCGCCTACATCTACCTCGTCGACCACATCAACGCCGGCGAGTCGGCGACCCAGATCCCGGTGGAGGCCGACGAGATCCCGGGATATGTCATCCTCGATATGGACAAGGAGGGCGCCCTGCTGGGGATCGAGATCGTCGGCGCCTCCCGCATCCTGCGCCCCGCGACCCTCTCGGCGGCGCAGAACGACGAAACGGGCCAGGAACTGACCTGAGGTAACGGGCCGAGGCCCGCCTCGCCTTGCTGGGTTCGTCGCTCCTCTGTGAGGAAAGGGCTCCTATGTGAGCCAGGAGATTCTCAGGGCCGAAGGACTGCGGAAGACGTTCCCGGGCGTGGTCGCGCTCGACGCGGTCGACCTGCGCCTGCGCGCCGGCGAGGTGCACGTGCTGCTGGGCGAGAACGGCGCGGGCAAGAGCACGCTGATCAAGATCCTGTCCGGGGCCTACCATCCGGACGGCGGCCGGGTGCTCATGGACGGCAGGCAGGTGCACATCCGCTCGGCGGGCGACGCGCAGCGGCTCGGCATCGCGACCATCTACCAGGAGTTCAACCTCGTCCCGCAGCTCACGGTGGCGGAGAACCTGGCGCTCGGCCGGCCGCCGCGCAGGTTCGGGTTCGTGGACGTCGAACGCATGGAGCAGCAGGCGGGCGAGCTGCTCCAACGGGTCGGCGTGGACGTGGACCCGCGCACGCCGACCGCCAGGCTGGGCATCGCCCGCATGCAGATGGTGGAGATCGCCAAGGCGCTGGCGCTGGACGCGCGCGTGCTCATCATGGACGAGCCGACCGCGGTGCTCACCACGAGCGAGGTGGCCAGGCTGTTCGCCATCGTCAGGCAGTTGCGCGACGAGGGTGTGGCCGTCGTGTTCATCACCCACCACCTGGAGGAGATCGCCGCCATCGGCGACCGGGTGACGGTGCTGCGCGACGGCAGGTCCGTGGCCGAGGTGCCGGCGAACACCCGGCGGGACGAGCTGGTCGGCCTCATGGTCGGGCGGCCCATCGACCAGCAGTACCCCCGGCGGCCGGCCGAACGGGGAGAGCCGCTGCTGGAGGTGCGGGGGCTGACCCGGCGCGGCGTGTTCGACGACGTGTCGTTCGACGTGCGGGCGGGCGAGGTGGTCGGCATGGCCGGGCTCGTGGGTGCGGGCCGCACGGAGGTGGCCCGCGCGGTGTTCGGCGCCGACCGCTACGACGCTGGCCAGGTGTTCGTACGCGGCCGGCGGCTACCGCCGGGCGACGTGCACGCCGCCCTGGAGGCCGGGCTCGGCCTGGTCCCCGAGGACCGCAAGGCCCAGGGCCTGGTGCTGGGCGCGGACGTAGCCGAGAACCTGGGTTTGGTCACCATGCGTGACGCCACGCGGGCCGGGTTCGTCGACCGGTCGGGCCTGCGCGGCATCGCCGCCAAGGTGGCCGAGCAGCTCGGCATCCGGATGACCGGCCTGAGCCAGGAGGTGCGCACGCTCTCCGGCGGCAACCAGCAGAAAGTGGTCATCGGCAAGTGGCTGGCGGCCGACGCGAACGTGCTCATCCTCGACGAGCCGACGCGCGGCGTGGACGTCGGGGCCAAGGTCGAGATCTACCAGCTCGTCAACGCGCTCACCGCCGCCGGTGACGCGGTGCTCATGATCTCCAGTGACCTGCCGGAGGTGCTCGGGATGAGCGACAGGATCCTCGTCATGGCGCGGGGGCGGCTCGTCGGCGAACTGCCCGCCGCCGAGGCGACGCAGGACGCCGTGATGGCGCTGGCGACCACGGAGGCCTCCCATGTCCGCTGACGTGCTCCCGCGCCGCTCGCCGGCCGCCGCGTGGCTCGCCGAGAACGGCGCCGTCGTCGCGCTCGTGGTGCTGGTCGTCGCGCTGTCGCTGCTGTCGGGCGACTTCCTGAGCCTGACGAACCTGCTCAACGTCGGCGTCCAGGCCGCCGTCACCGCGATCCTGGCGTTCGGGTCGACGTTCGTGATCGTGACGGGCGGCATCGACCTGTCCGTCGGGTCTGTCGCCGCGCTGTCGGCGATCTCGCTCGCCTGGACCGCCACCTCCGCCGGGATGCCGTGGCCGCTGGCCACGCTGGTGTCGCTCGCGGTGGGCGTCGCGTGCGGGCTGGTCAGCGCGGCACTCATCGCGTACGGCAAGCTGCCGCCGTTCATCGCCACGCTGGCCATGCTCGGCATCGCCCGCGGCCTGGCCCTGGTCGTCTCGGAGGGCAGCCCGATCGCGATGCCCGACGCCGTGTCGGAGCTGGGCGGCACGATCGGGGCGTACCTGCCGATCCCGCTGATCGTGATGGTCGTCATGGGCGTGATCGCGGCCGTGATCCTGAACAGGACCTATCCGGGCCGGGCCATGTACGCGATCGGCGGGAACCAGGAGGCCGCGCGGCTGTCGGGCATCAAGGTGGACCGGCAGCTGCTCATCACGTACGCGCTGTCCGGGGGGTTCGCCGCGGTGGCCGGGATCGTGCTGGCCAGCCGCCTGGCCTCGGCGCAGCCGCAGGCGGCGGCGGGCTACGAGCTGGACGCGATCGCGGCCGTGGTGATCGGCGGGGCGAGCCTGTCCGGCGGGAAGGGCCGGGCGCTCGGCACGCTGGTCGGCGCGCTCATCCTGGCCGTGCTGCGCAACGGGCTGAACCTGCTGTCGGTGTCGGCGTTCTGGCAGCAGGTCGTGATCGGCGTGGTGATCGCGCTCGCGGTCCTGGTCGACACCCTGCGGCGCAGAGGTACCAACTAGGAGGGGATAGATTATGCGCAGTCCCGCGATCATCATGGCCGCGGCCGTGCTCGGGCTGGCCGCGTGCGGCACGGCCGGCGGCGGCGGAGAGGGCGGCGGCGCGGGGGAGGCCGAGCTGAAGCTCGGCATGTCGGTGTCGACGCTGAACAACCCGTACTTCGTCCAGTTGCGCGACGGCGCGCAGGCCGAGGCGAAGACCCGCGGGGCCACGCTCACCGTCACCGACGCCCAGAACGACGCCTCGCAGCAGGTCAACCAGGTCCAGAACTTTACCAGCCAGAACATGAAGGCGATCATCATCAACCCGGTCGACTCCGACGCGGCCGCGCCGGCGGTCAAGGCGGCCGAGCGGGTGAACATCCCGGTCGTCGCGGCCGACCGGGGCGTCACCGGCGCGGAGGTGGCGCAGACGGTGGCCTCCGACAACGTGGCGGGCGGCAAGATGGCCGCGCAGGAGCTGGCCGCGCAGCTAGGCGAGAAGGGCCAGGTGGCCGTGTTGCAGGGCACACCCGGCACCTCCGCCTCGCGCGACCGCGGCCAGGGGTTCACCCAGGGCATCGCGGCGTACCCCGGCATCAAGGTCGTCGCCAAGCAGCCGGCCGACTTCGACAGGACCAAGGGCCTCGACGTCATGACGAACCTGATCCAGTCGCATCCCGGCGTCACCGGCGTGTTCGCGGAGAACGACGAGATGGCGCTGGGTGCGATCAAGGCGCTGGGGGTCAAGGCCGGTCAGCAGGTCAAGGTCGTCGGCTTCGACGGTACGCCGGACGCGCTGAAGGCGGTGCAGTCCGGCACCATGGCCGCCACCGTCGCGCAGCAGCCGAAGCTGCTCGGCAAGCAGGCGGTGGAGGCCGCCGTGCGGGTCGCCAAGGGCGAGACGGTGCAGAAGACGGTCGCGGTGCCGGTCAAGGTGGTGACGAAGGAGAACGTGGCGGACTTCCTGACCTCCTGAGGAGGTCAGGCGGTGGCGCCGCCGTCGATCACGTGGTCGTGGCCCACGACGAACGACGACTCGGGCGACGACAACCACAGCGCCGCGGCGGCGATCTCCTCGGGGGCGGCGACCCGGCCGATCGGCAGCGCGTCCTTCATCCGGATGTCCCGCTCCTCGGTGGTCTCGCCGGGCCGCGAGGACATGGGCGAGTCGATGGGGCCGGGGCTGAGGGCGTTGATGCGTACGCCCTCCGCGATGTGTTCGATCGCCGCCGTGCGCGTCAGGTGGCTCACGGCCGCCTTCGACGCGACGTAGGCGCCGGCCCCGGGCATCCGCCAGTGGGCGCCGAGGTTGGAGGCGACGTTGACGATGACGCCACCGCCGTGCGCGCGCATGTGGGCGATCTCGTGCTTCATCGACAGGAACACGCCCTTGAGGTTGACCGCCAGCACGTCGTCCCAGACGTCCTCGTCATAGCCGGTCACCGGTGCCAGCGTGCCGAAGATCCCGGCCGCGTTGAGCGCCACGTCGAGCCGCCCCCAGCGGGTGACGGCCGCGTCCACCATGGCGGCGACCTCGGCGGACCTGGTGATGTCCACGGTGAACGCCGCGGCCCGCCCTCCGCCGGCCTCGAGCTGCCGCACGACCTCGTCCAGCCGCCCGGCGTCGCGGCCCGCGAGCAGCACCGCCGCGCCCTCCCTCGCGTACGCCAGCGCGGCCGCCCGGCCGACGACCCCGCTCGCACCCGTGACGAGCGCGACCTTGCCTGCAAAACGTCCAGCCATTATTCCATACCAATCGTTCTTAAATTCGGATGACGTTCATCGCCTGATCGACCGCGTCGCGCAGCCGCCGGTGCGGATCGGGGTCGGCCCTGCCCAGCACCCTGACGCCCTGCAGCAGGACGAGCAGGAACCTGGCCAGCGCGTGCGGGTCCTTCTCCTCGGGGATCTCGCCCTGGGCCCGCGCCCTGACGAGGGCGGCGGCGAACGCGGTCTCCAGCTCCGTCCAGCTCGCCGCCACCTTCGCCGACACGGCGGCGTCGCGCGCGGCGAACTCCACGGCGGTGTTCACCACCATGCAGCCTCTCCGCAGCTCGTCGGCCAGGCATTCGGCGACGTAGGCGTCGAGGAACGCCCGGATCGCGGGCAGCGCCGGCCCCGGCTGGGACAGCGGCCCGACGATGTCGCGCTGCCCCAGGTAGCGCTCCAGCGCCCGCAGGTAGAGCTCCCGCTTGCCGCCGAACGTGGCATAGATGCTCGCCCGCGCGACGCCCAGGTGCTCGACGAGGTCGGCCATCGACGTCGCCTCGTAGCCGCGCTCCCAGAACAGTTCCAGCGCTCCCTGCAACGCGACGTCGGGATCGAACTCCTTGCTCCTCGCCATGCCGGAGACGGTAGCACATTCAAGACCGTTCGGTCCAAATAGAGGGCACCTGAACCGGTCCGCAGAACGGGCGGGAATCCGGTCGTGAGGCCCCGCCGCCGGGGCAGGTGCCAGGGGCGGGTCCCGGGGGTCCCGGGTTCCGGCCGGGGAGTGCCGAACGAAAGGTAGGAGAAGCTCGCCATGGCAACCACTTACGGCCTCCTTCCGCCGACCGGGCGGAGAGAGGAAGACGCGGAGGCCGACGACCTCGCGGTGACGGCGCTGCTCAACTGCCTGCTCCGCGAGCTGGCCCGACCCGCGGGCCCGGGACCGGGGACGTACGAGCTGCCCGCGACCGGCCGCATCCTGCGGGTCGGCGGCGCCCTGCGGGTGGGCGGCACCCCGCCGGTCGGCGGCGCGCGCCACCCCGGCGCTCCCGCCCTGCGCACGCCCGGCGGCTGGCGCGCACTGTCGCTGGGTGAACTGCTCACCCTGGTCTGCGCCGAGTTGCGCGCGGGCACGGGGGTCGGCAACGACACGCTGCCCGCCGAGATCCTGCACAGCCGGGACGTCACGGCCGCGCTGCTGGCCGCCAGGCGCGCCGCCACGCCGCCCGCGGACCCGTACCTGCGTTCCGAGCAGGCACTGGTGGCGGGCCACCGCTACCATCCCGCGCCCAAGGCGCGCGGCGGGTCGGGGCCGCGGGCGTGGTTGCGGTACTCGCCGGAGGCGCACGCGCGTTTCGCCCTGCCCCTGCTCGGCGTGCCCGCCGAGGACCTGGTCGAGCAGGGCGACACGACCGGCCTCGACCACTTCGGGTTCGCGGACGGGCTGGTGGCGTTGCCCGCCCATCCCTGGCAGGTGGAGCTGCTGGGCGGGCTGCGCGGCGGGCGGCTGCGCCACCTCGGGGTCACGGCGGCCGTGGCCGTGCCGACGGCGTCCATCCGCACGGTGTACCTGCCGGAGCAGGACCTGTTCTGCAAGTTCAGCCTGGACGTACGCATCACGAACGACGTGCGCCGGCTGTGGCTGCGCGACCTGCGCAGGTTGCCCGTGGTGGCCGACGCGCTGGACCTGGCCTTCGACGACCTACCCGGCCACCTGCCGCGCCCGGCCGTGCTGCGCGACCGCGGCTACCGCAGCGCCCGGCTGGGCTCGGACGGCGGCGAGGCACTGGCGGTGATCGTCCGCGACGGGCTGCGCGAGCACGTCCGTCCCGGGCTGACGGCGCTGCTGGCGGCGGCGATCGCCGAGGGGTTCCCCGGCAACCCGCTCGACGGGCTGGGCGAGGAGCAGGCGCTGGCGTGGTGGTGCCGCTATCTCGACCACGTGGTGCCCCCGCTGCTGCACGCCTATCTGCGCCACGGCGTGGTGCTCGAATGCCACCTGCAGAACGTGCTGATCGCGGTGGACGGGCAGGGCATGCCCGCGCAGGCCGTCTTCCGCGACCACGAGGGCGTCAAGCTGGTCGCGGACCGGCATGCCGCGCTCACGGACGCGCCGCTGGTCAAGCGCTCCTACGCCTGGGAACGGCTGGTGTACTGCCTGGTGACCAACCATCTGCAGGAGATCGCGGGCGCCGTCGCGGCCCGGCATCCGCGGCTGCGCGCCGAGGTGTGGGCGCGGGCGAGGGCCGTGTTCGCCGCCGCGGGCGATCACCGGGAAGTGCGGGAGTTGCTGTCGGCGCCGTACGTGCCGGCCAAGGCCAACCTCACGCTGCGCTGGCTGGACGCCGACGGCGGGGACATGAGGTGCGTGCCCGTCCCCAACCCGTTGAGACTCTTTACGCCATAAGCTATTGTCGCGGAGCAAACACTTTACGGCGTACGGAATCAGATGAGGAGCCCCGATGGCCAAGGCGACACTGCACGACGGCGGCACCATCGACGTGGAGGTGCACGGCACCGGCCCGGCCCTGCTGCTGCCCGTCGACCCCACCCCGGTCGAGGGCGAGCGCGCCGAGGAACTGCGGAAGTGGGGCACCGACCCCGCGCTCGGGCGTTCGCTCATCGACGGTCTGCGCGACACCTTCCAGGTCATCACCTTCGACTACCTCGGGCACGTCATGGCCACGCCCAAGCCCGACACCCTCACGCCCGCCGCCGTCGCGGCCGACCTGCTGGCCGTGGCCGACGCGGCGGGCGCCGGGCGGTTCGCCTACTACGGCTACTCGTGGCTGGCGGTGAGCGGGTTGCAGCTGGCGATCAGGACCGACCGGCTCTCGGCGCTCGTCATGGGCGGCTTCCCCGCGTTCGGAGCGCCGTACGCCGAGATGTTGCGCGTGACCCGGGCGACGTACGACCTGGCCACCGGGCAGAAGCCGGCCGAGCCCGCGCAGAGCGGCACGGGCGACGAGTACGACTGGTCGTCGGCCGAGGTGGCCACGTCCGAGGAGCAGGCCCGGCAGTTCGTCACCCTCTACGAGGGATTGCAGGGGTTCGACGACAAGGCCGTGCGCCTCTCCTGTCCCCGGCTCTGCTTCGCCGGTTCGGCCGACGAGATCCGCTACGACGAGCGCTGGAGCGGCACGCACGTCAGCATCGGCGGCACCCTGACCCGGCACAAGGACGAGCTCGAAGCCCTCGGCTGGGACGTCCAGGTGCTCGACGGGCTCGACCACATGTCCGCCATGCACTCGGCGACCGTGCTGCCGGTCCTGCGCCCGTGGCTGGCCAGGGCGCTCGCGGTCCGGCTCTGAGCCGGCGGCCGGCCCTCAGGGCGTCGCCCGCATGCGGCCGATGATGGCGGTGGACGACCGGTCGCGTACGTAACCGAGCACGCGCACCTCGCCGCCCAGCGAGCGCACCAGCGGGGCCTCGGAGAGCATCTCCGGCGTGTAGTCGCCGCCCTTCACGTAGATCTCTGGCCGGACCATCCTGAGCAGCCGCTCGGGCGTGTCCTCGTCGAACTCGGTCACGTAGTCGACGTCGTTGAGCGCCGCCAGCACGGACATGCGGTCCTCGCACGGGTTGACCGGGCGTCCAGGGCCCTTCAGCCGGGCCACGCCCGCGTCACTGTTGACCGCCACCACGAGCACGTCGCCGAGCCGCCCCGCCTCCTCCAGGTAGGCCACGTGCCCCCGGTGCAGCACGTCGAAGCAGCCGTTGGTGAACACCACCCGCTCGCCCCTGCGCCGGTGCTCGTCCAGCAGCTGGGCGAGGCTCTCCGCCGACTGCACCGTCCCCTCGTGGCGGCGCAGCGCGCGCATCAGCTCGTGCCGGGTGCAGACGGCCGTCCCCTGCCGCCGTACGACGACGCCGGCCGCCGCCTGGCCCGCCTCCGCGGCCTCCTCGGGCAAGGCTCCGCCCGCCAGCCAGAGCGCGAACGCGGCGGTGAAGGTGTCGCCCGCGCCCGTCGCCATGTGCTGCGGGGCGGGCCTGGCGTACGTCCGGTACGGCGGCCGGCCGCGCCTGTGCAGCAGCGTGCCCTCACCGTCGAGCGTGGTCACCACGATCCCGGCGCCGGTCAGCTCCAGCAGCCGCTCGGACCTGGCCGACAGGTAGGCCGGCCGGTCGGGCGGGTCCACGCCGTCGTCGACCAGGCGTACGACCTCGGCGAAGTTCGGCAGCACCGCGGCCGGCCCGCACTCGCGCCACGCGGCCACCGCGTGCGCGTCCACCACCAGCAGGGGCACCCCGGCGAGCGCCCGGCGCACGGCCGGGGTGAACACGCCTCCCCCGTAGTCGCACGCGACCACCACGTCGGCCTGCGCGGCGGCGCGGGCCAGCCGCGCGAGCAGCGCACGCTCCGCGTGGCCGGGGATGCCGTCGAGGTCCTCCTCGTCGTAGCGGGCGGTCAGCTGGCCGCTGGTGACCAGCCGCCGCTTGTGCGCGGTACGCCGTCCCGGCACCGTCACCAGGTCCGTCTCGACGCCGCGCAGGTGCAGCGAGCGCAGCAGCGTCCCGCCGCACTCGTCGTCGCCCACGACGCCGACGAGCCGGACGCGAGCCCCCAGCGCCACCAGGTTGGCGGCGGTGTTGGCGGCGCCGCCAGGAGCGTCCACGGTGTTTTCCAGGCTCATCACGGGCACCGGCGCCTCCTGCGCCAGGCGCTTGGCCGAGCCGTGCAGCCACGAGTCGAGCATGACGTCGCCGACGACCGCGGCGCTGATGACCCGCTCTGTGCCCATGAGTAGCGCTTACCAGCAAAAGGCCAGGTCAAACCAGCGATGGACTATTCGTCCGGGGGTTACGGGCATGGCGTCCCGGGGTAGCCAGGCGGCTATGCAGCGCCCATCCGCACACCACGCGCCCGGCCTTACCGTACGGGAGGAACGATGACGGCGATCGTCGGCGGGGTGGAACGGATCGCGGTGCTCCGGGCCAACGCCCTCGGCGACTTCCTGCTGGCCGTCCCGGCGCTGGAGGCGCTCAAACGGGCCTACCCCGGCGCGCACCTGACGCTGCTGGGCACCCCGTGGCACGCCGCGTTCCTGGCCGGCCGGCCGGGGCCCGTGGACGACGTGGTGGCCCTGCCGCCGATCTCGGGTGTGTCCACGACCGATCCGGGGCACGCCGCGCCCGACCGGCTGTGCGAACGGCTGCGCAGACGCCGGTTCGACCTCGCGGTGCAGATCCACGGCGGCGGCCGCTTCTCCAACCCGTTCGTACGCCTGCTGGGCGCGAGGGTGACCGCGGGGATGCGTGCGCCTGGGGCCGAACGGCTGGACCGCTGGGTGCCGTACACGGACTATCACCACGAGACGCTGCGGTTTCTGCAGGTCGCCGCGCTGGTCGGCGGGGTCGCGGGCGGGCTGGAGCCGCGGGTGACGCTCACTGCGGCCGACCGCGCGGAAGCGGCGGGCGTGCTGGGCGAGCCTCCGCCGGGGCTGGTGGCCGTGCACCCGGGAGCGCGCGACCCGAGGCGGCGCTGGCCCGTCGAACGGTTCGCCGAGGTCGCCGACCGGCTGGGCAGGCCGGTCGTGGTGACGGGCACGCGCGAGGAGGAGGACCTGGTCCTGGGCGTGGTGGAGGCGATGCGGCGGCCCGCCGTCGCCGTCGTCGGCGCGCTCGGCATCGGCGGGCTGGCCGCGCTGTACGAGCGCTGCGACATGCTGGTGGCCAACGACACGGGCCCCCGCCACCTTGCCGCCGCCGTCGGCACGCCCACCGTGGGCGTCTACTGGTGCGGCAACCTGATCAACGCGGGGCCGCTCAGCAGGACCCGCCACCGCCCGTTGATCTCCTGGACCACGGCCTGCCCGGCATGCGGCGCGAGCGGCGTCGACCCGGCCGCGCAGCGCTGCCCGCACGACCGGTCGTGGGTGTGCGACGTCTCGGTCGAGATGGTGATGGAGCAGGCGGAGGATCTGCTCGCCGGACCTACGGGGGATGAGGCCGATGACTGACCACGCCGTACGCGACGAACTGCAGCAGGCCATCGACGAGGCGTTCCGCGGCCGTGACCGGGTGGCGATGCGGGAGGTGTACTCGGCGGTGTCGCAACACGTGAACCTGCCCGCCGACGTGCTCACCCACCTCAACGAGCTGAGCGAGGGCGACTACAGCAGGCAGGAGCTTGCCCGCGCGATCAACGAGGTCATCACGCGCAGGGGCGAGCAGGACAGTCTCGGGCTCCTGGACGTGCCCGCCGGATAGGAATCACGTGGGCCGGGCGCGTGACGGGTCCCTGACCGGCGATTCGCCGGGTAGCTACGGGACATGATGCGACATGTACGGAAAGCGGAGGCCGCGTTCGAGGCCGAGCTGGCCACCGTCCGGCCGGACCTCTCCGCGCCCTACGCCGCCGCCCTGCCCGGCGCCAGAGCCGCCGTGCTCGGACGCCTGTGGCGCAGCCTGCTGTACGAACCGCTGCCCGGCCTCGCGGCACCGGTCTGCCCGCAACCGGGCGGGGACGGGCCGGCGTGCGTGCCGCTGGCGGACGGACGGCGGCTGCGGGGGCGGGCGCGGCAGCCGTACGACCTCGAAGGCGAGGCGGCGCTCTGGCTGGACGGCCGGCCGTACCCGCACCCTGCCGAACTGCTGGCCGCCCTCGCCCTGCCCGGCACCACCCGGCTGGTCGAGGACCTCGGCAACAGCGTCGCCTCGCTGGCCCTGTCGCGCGCCGCCGCCACCGCCAGGGCCGGACCCGGCCGCCCGGACACGCCGGAGGACCACGAGCAGAGCGTCGTCGACGGGCATCCGTACCATCCGGGTTGCCGCAACCGTCCCGGCGTCTCCGCGGCCGAGCAACTGGCGTACATGCCGGAGCACCGCACCACCGTCGCCCTCGACCTGGTCGCGCTGCCCGCCGCCGAATGCCTGGTCACGGGCGCGTGGCCGGGCGCGCTCATGGACGGCGACCGGCTCCTGCTCCCCCTGCACCCCTGGCAGACCCGCCATGTCCTGCCCGGCCTGGGTCTGCGCCCGTACGCGACCGGGGCGATCCCGGCCCGGCCGCTGATCTCCGTACGGACGCTCGCCCCCGTGGACGGCGGCCCGCACGTGAAGACGGCGTTCAGCACCCGGATGACCTCCAGCGTCAGGGACATCTCCCCCGGCTCCGTACGCGACTGCGTCCCCCTGTCGCGCCTGCTCACCACGTTGTCGGAGCGGCTGGGCGGCCGTCCCGCCGTCGCCGGCTACCTGGCGGGGGCCGCCGCGCGGGTCGACGGCGAGCACAGCGCGGACCTGTCGGCCATGCTGCGCGAGCCCACCCCGCGCGCCGGCGCGGAGACCGTGCTGCCCGTGGCGGCGATCACCCGCGACATGATCGCCGACCCGGTCGCGTGGCTGGCGGCGTTCGCCAGGGCCGCTCTGGAGGATGCGCTCGGGCTGCTCTCCCTGGGCGTGGCGCTGGAGGCCCATGGGCAGAACCTGCTGGTCGCGCTCGACCGTGACTGCCTGCCGTACCGGCTGATCCACCGGGACCTGGCCGACGTCAGGATCAGCCCCGCCCGGCTCGCTCGCAACGGGATCGACACCCCTCAGGTCAGCCCCAGACTGCTCACCGACGACCCGGACGTGCTGCACGGCAAGCTGCTCGGGTCACTCGTCGGCACCACGTTCGGCAGCCTGGTCGCGCTGCTCGGACGGCGCGACCGCGCCGCCGAGTCGCGGTTGTGGGACGTCGTGGCCGCCGCCGCGCGCAAGGTGCTCGACGAGCTGCCCCGCACGCCGGACACGGACGCCGACCGCGACGCCGTGTTCGGTACGCATCTCGCGGCCAAGGCCCACCTGCTCGCCCAGCTCGACGACGCGCCTCCCGGCGACCGCTGGACCCGGCTGCCCAACCCCCTCGCTCAGAGGACGTCGTAGGTCAGGTGCGTCGCGCCGGATCCTGCGCGAGTCGTCGTGCTCGGCCGCCGAAACTCATCGCCGGCGCACCAGTTCACCGATCGGGATCCGGCGGAAGGCGATGCTCTCGTACGGCCCCGAGCCGCCGGTCTCGAACAGCAACCCCACCGTCTCCGCGTCCAGCCTGACCAGGTCCGAGTAGGCCGCGGGCGAGCCGGACACCGTGTGCGCGACCCGCCAGGTGACGCCGTGGTCGTCGCTGGCGCGTACCGTCATCGACGCCCGCGCGTCCGGCGCGGCCGGCCCCGAGAACAGCAGCACGTCCGGCGCCCCGCACCAGAGCACGCTGCCCTCCACCACCGGCCCCACCAGAGCGGGCTGCGGCTTGAACGGCTGCTCCAGCGTCTGCCCGCCGTCGGAGGAGTAGGCGTCGGCCCTGGTGCCGGGGGCGTCGGAGTCGGTACGGGTGTTGAGGTAGACGCATCCGCCGGGCAGCTCGGCCGCGGTGGTCTCGTTGACGTTGACGTGGCCGTCGGGGTCGTCGTCGACGTAGCCGATGCGCCACGTCCGGCCGCCGTCGTCGCTCAACAGGCAGTGGCCGCCGTCGTACCTGCCCTCGGTGCCGTCGTCGGCGCCCTCCGGCGGCAGCGAGTGGTTGGCGGGCACCACGATCCGCCCCGCGTGCATGCCGTGCCGCAGCTCGACGGCGTGACCCGGGGTCGTCGCGTACCAGCGCCACCCCGGGTCCTTCACGCTGTCGGTGATCTCACGGGGCCGCGACCAGGTGACGCCGTCGTCCTCGCTGTCCTGGACGAACACCCGCCGTCCCTCAGCCGCCTCCACCTCGCCCCGCCGGATGCTCCCCTCGGTGGCCGACGGACCCTGTCTGACGAACACCAGCACGATCCTGCCGTCGGCCAGAACCACCGGCGCCGGGTTGCCCGCGGTGCCGCGCCGCGGCTCCGTGGCGACCACCTCCAGCTCGCCCCACGTCCTGCCGCCGTCCGCGGATCGCGTGAGCACCAGGTCGATGTGGCCCGAGTCGCCGGCCGAGCCGCGCCGCCCCTCCGCGAACGCCAGCACCGTGCCTGCCCGGGTCGCCACGACCGCCGGGATCCTGAACGTGTGGTACCCGTCGCTCGCCTGCCGGTACGGCACCGACGTGGGATAACGCTCCGTCATGCGCGGCACGCTACGGCCCCCGGGTGAACGGGTTCCGACCTCAGCCGTACACGAAGGCGAATGCCGGGCCCCGCAGTCCGGCGGGAACCTGCCCGCGGCCCCGGCCGGGCCATGCACCGGCGTGCCGCCGGGATGCCGGTTCCCGGCGGCACACCGGCCGCCGCGCCGTCAGCGGGCGCGCGCCGTCACGCTGATCGGCGCGCGAACACGACCACGTTGTCGCGGTAGCTGCGGCGGGCTCGGTCGAAGGTGCCGCCGCACGTGACCAGGCGCAGCTCGGTGCCCCGGCCGCCGTGATAGACCTCCTTGTCGGGTACGCGGCTCTTGGGATACCGAGCCACTCGGCCGACCACGAACGTGACCGTGCTGCCGTCGGCCCGGTCCACGTGCACCCGGTCACCGTCGCTCAGCCGGCGCAGGCGATAGAACACGGCGGGCCCGGTGGTGGAGTCCACGTGACCGGCGATCACGGCCACACCCCGCTCGCCCGGCTCCGGCCCGGCCTTGTTCCAGCCCACTTGGTCGAAGCGTCTGGGAGCGACCAGGCGGCCCCTGGCGTCGAGCCGTAGCGGGCCCACCCGGGTGGACAGCTTGATGGCGGGGATGCGCAACCGTACGGGATCGGCCGCCTCAGCGTCCGAGACGGCGACCGCCGTCCCGACCCGCACCCCGGCCGCGGGGACGGCGGGGGTCGCGGCAGCGGGGGTGGCGTGCCGGCGGGCCGGGACGGTGGCGCAGGCGGCCACCGTGACCAGCGCGCATGCGGCCATCATGAGGGCGCGCATGGTCAGCCGTCCGCGGAGAACTTGTACCGCAGCCAGAACACGCCGGCCCCCAGCAGCCCGGCACCCACCAGGCCCACCGGCACCAGCGGCAGCGCACCACTCGCACCCGTCCCGCTCCCGGCCGTCCCGCTCCCGGCCGTCCCGCTCCCGGCTGCCCCGCTTTCGGTCGTCCCGCTACCGGCGGCCGCGTCCCCCGCCGTCCCGCCCATCCCGGTGTCGACCCCGCCACGCGGAGCACCGTCGTCGTCATCGTCGTCGTCACGAACGACCCCACCGAACCCTGTCTCCACCCCGCCACGCGGAGCGTCGTCATCGTCGTCGGCCGTTGTGAGGGAAACGGTGGGGACGGTCGCCGCCTGGGCGGGGGCGGTCAGGGAGATCGTGCCGGCGCCCAGCCCGAGGGTGAGCGCGGTCGCGAGCACGACTCGCCGTAATTCCTGTGCCATGTGGATGCCTCCCGATGTGCTTGCCGCGGTTCGCCCGCGGCCTGCCTCCAGACTCGGTGCCACCGGTTGGACCACCATGAGCACGGAATGAAAGGGCTCTCACCCTGTCGGCGGGCCGGGTGGTTCGCGTTAGGAGGCGCCCTGGCGTGAAAGAGTTTTCTCACGTCCGACGAATGCTTGGGAGGCAGGGGTGGCTGACGAGTTCGACGTCGTCGTGATCGGCGCCGGTCCCACTGGTGAGAACGTCGTGGATCGAGCCGTGCGCGGCGGTCTGACGGCCGCGGTCGTCGAGGAGCGGCTGGCCGGCGGCGAGTGTTCCTACTGGGCGTGCGTGCCGAGCAAGGCGCTGTTGCGGCCGGTCGATCTGGCGGGTGAGGTGGCGCGGGTTCCCGGGCTGGAGCTCGCGCCCATCGACGTGGCCGCGGTGCTGGCCCGCCGTGACGAGGCGGTCGGCAATTTCGACGACTCCGGACAGGTGGGGTGGATCGAGAGCGTGCCGGCCGAGTTCGTACGCGGGCGCGGCCGGCTCGACGGTCCCCGGCGGGTGCGCGTGGCCCTGGCGGACGGCGGCGAGCGGGTGCTGACGGCCCGGCATGCCGTGGTGGTGGCGACGGGCAGTTCGCCGGTCGTGCCTCCGGTCCCAGGGCTGGCCGAGGCGGCTCCGTGGACGAGCCACGAGGTGACGGAGACCAGCGAGGTCCCCGAGCGGCTGGTGGTGCTCGGCGGCGGCGTCGTGGCGTGCGAGATGGCGCAGGCCATGCACGGGCTCGGCGCGCGGCAGACCACGCTGGTGGTGCGCGGCGACGGGCTGCTGAGCAGGATGGAGCCGTTCGCCGGCGAGCTGCTCGCCCGCTCGTTCGCGGAGGCGGGCATCGAGGTGCGCACCGGCCTCCAGGTCAGCCGGCTGGAGCGGCCGGAGCCGGGTGGGAAGGTGACGGTGCACCTGCCCGAAGGGCCGCCGCTGGAGGCCGACGAGGTGCTGGTGGCCACGGGGCGCCGGCCCGCCACCCGCGACGTGGGGCTCGGCACGGTGGGCCTGCCCGACGACGTTCCGATCGAGGTCGACGACAGCATGCGGGCGACCGGGGTCTCCGACGGCTGGCTGTACGCCGTGGGCGACGTCAACGGGCGGGCGCTGCTCACACATATGGGCAAATATCAGGCGAGGGTGTGCGGCGACGTGATCACCGCGCGAGCCCGCGGTGACGAGTTGCCCGCGATGCGCGACGTGGCGGGCGGCTACGGAGCCCCGCAGGTGGTGTTCACGGACCCGCAGATCTGCGCGGTGGGCCGTACGGAGGCGGTGGCCCGCGCGGACGGGTTCCGGGTGCGGGTCGTCGACTACGACATGGGCGCGGTCACGGGCGCCTACCTCCTGGGCGACGGCTACCGCGGCCAGGCCAGGGCCGTCGTCGATGAGGACAGGAAGGTGCTGCTGGGCGTCACGTTCGCCGGGCCCGGGGCGGCCGAGCTGCTGCACGCCGCCACGATCGCGGTCACCGCCGAAGTGCCGCTCGACCGCCTGTGGCACGCGGTGCCGGCGTTCCCGACGGTCAGCGAGGTGTGGTTGCGCTTGCTGGAGACGTACGGACTCTAGGGCGGACTCCAGGGCGGACTCCAGGGCGGACTCCAGGGCGGGCTCCAGGGCGGACCCTGAGGCCGGCTCTGATGCGGGGGGCGGGCTCGCCGTACGCGAGCTCGTCCCCGCTCAGTCGCGCCGGTCCCGGCTGCAGCCCTTGAGGACCACGCGCGGCGGAGCCCGTCCTGACGACTCCTCCTCCGCCTGCACCATCAGCTCGGCCACGACCTGCTCGACGCTGTCGGCCAGCTCCACGTGTGAGAGCAGGTCCGTCAGCCGCAGCACCGACAGCAGGTGGTGGTCCGGCTGGACCAGGATGATCCGGCCACCGCTGCGCTCCTCCTCCATCCGCTGCATCGCCATAGCGAGCACCCCGATGACCGACGAGTCGTAGAAGTCCAGGTCGTGTAGGTCGAACACGAGCACGGGGCCCGCGGACCAGTCCCACACGGACTTGATGCAGGCGCTGAACCTGACCCGGCCGTCGTGGTCGAGCTCGCCGCTGGCGCGTATGACCGTGCAGTGTACGTACCGGGTGGCTTCGACTCGCAATCCGCGCTCGGTCATCCATACAGACTGCCCTCAGCACGGCGTTTTCACGGATGATCTCCGAAATTGCGCTGGTACGGCTAGTGCGAGGTGCCCGACTCCAGCGTGGCCTGAGCGCCCCGGCCGGAGGCGACGAAGACCAGAAGGGGTGAGGTCGTGGGGCTGGACAGCTCCAGCTCCGTCACGTTGCCGCAGGCCCGCTGCTCGAACTCGACGGCCTCGCCGTCCCTGACGTTGAGCACCCGATCCACCCTGGGGCCCGCCGTGCCGAGGAGTTTCTTGGTGGCGTGCCGCAGCCAGCGCAGTTCGCTGTTGACCCGGCGCCACGACGCGGGGATGAGGCTGGCCGGCTCCGCCTTGGTGCCGAGCCGGAGCGTGACGCGGCCGGTCGCGCCGAAGGTGTCCTTCAGCACGGGGTTGACCACGAACATGCCCGCGCGCAGCACCCGTACGCCCTGCCGGTTGAGGTTGGCCAGACCGCCGGCGCTGATCAGCGTGGACAGCTCGCAGCGGGAGCCGTCGAGCGTGTCGGGGTCGAAGTCCACCTCGGGCGGCTCGTCGAACACGACCTTGTCGAGGCGCACGCCGGCCACCCCGTCGGGGGCGAGGCGCCCGGAGACGATGCGCCGCACCTCCTCGCCGATGCCGTCGCCCTCCATGATGTCGAGCGCCTCGATGCAGACGAGGCCGTCGTCGGGGATCTCCTCGGCCGCGAGGTCGAAGGCGACCTTGGCGTGCGAGCGCCGGCCTTTCAGCAGGACGCACTGGCGCAGCCGCCCCTGGGAGCGGATCTGCACGAGCCGCGTGAGCGGGCCGCCCGCCGCGGGTTTGCCGGTGTGCCAGCCGCTCACGGACCGGTCGTCGGCGGACAGCGTCAGCAGCACCCGCAGCGGGCGCCCCTGTGCGGCCACCTTGAAACCGGCCAGTCCGGAGGTCTCGAATCTGCCGACGATGTGGCTGCCCCTGTGCAGGCGGTCGGTCACCTGAAGGGAGGGGACCTGCCCGCTGAGCAGGTGCACGGGCGGTATGGCGGGCAGGATCACCTGGTCGAGGTCGGTGTCGGATCCTGTGCTGCCGGTCATCGGATGCTCCTCTCGGGGGTGATGGTGGTGGCCAGCGCTGCCGGGTCGTGGAAGTCGAATCGGGTGAGCACGGGCTCGCGCCGGTCCCACATGCGGGCTACGGCTCGGTAGAGGGGGTCGCCGTCGCGTTCGACGTGCCGGAGGTTGACGGCGAGCGCACGCGCGTGGTCCTCCGCTCCGTGCTGCCAGTGCGGCAGGAGCTGGGTGGGGACGTCGGCGCCGCAACGGCGCAGCCACAGCCACAGGCGGGCGCGTTCGCGCTGCTCGGGGCCGAGGAACGACTCGCCCTTGGCGTGCCTGCCGATGGCCTCCTCCAGCAGGGCGTGGTGGCCGGCGGGCGAACGGGCCAAGTACGTGGCGCCGCAGGCGCTGCCCTCCGACCAGCCGGCCTGGATGACGGGGATGCCGAATGCGGGCAGGTCGCTGTCCCTGAAGGTGACGCCCACGTCGGTCACGCTCCACAGGATGTTGGTGGACAGGGCGCCGGTGACGCACTTCATCCGGGAATGGCCGTTGGCGACGGGGTCGAGGAACAGCCAGTTCGCGGACTCGTCGGACGCGGCGAACTCCGCCGTCGCGTCGTACAGCTCGGTGTCCTGTCCCGGGGTGTGGCCGAACACGGCGATCGTCGGCCGGTCGGCGTCGATGCCGAGGCGGGCGCAGCCGTAGTAGCGCAGCTGGCGGCGTTCGGTGTCCGTACGGAGCTGGTATCCGGTCTTGGCCCGCCAGGCGACCCGTTCCGCGCCGGGCCTGATCGTGTCCCGCTGCGGCCACACGTGCCGGTCGAAGAACGCGCCGACCCTGGCGGGCAGCTCGTCGAAGAAGGAGCACGGGCCCTGGTCGGGAAACATGGTGTACGCCTTCACCGACCCGGTGCCGTGGACGTGCACGACGGGGATGTCCCTGGGCACCGTGCGGTCGGCGCGGCCGGTGACGAGCGCGACGGGCGGCAGCTCCGGCTGGACGTCGTCCGCGGCGCCGAACGCCTCGGCGAGGCGCCGCCACTCGGGGCCGGTCAGCACGACCAGCCGCGCCGCGAGCAGGTCGCACACGGCCCTGGCGACGAGCAGCGTGCGCGTCACGACCCTGATGTCGTCGTACGCCTCCGCCACGACGCAGCCGTCACCGCCGGGGGTGTCTCCCCAATATGACCTGGCGGCCGAGAGCAGACGGTCGAAGTCCGCGCCATCTCCGACACCACGCATAAGACCCCTCCACCAAGGCCGGCAGCAACGCCGTGGCCGACGTTGCCAGACGAGGGGCGCGGGACCCGCCAGACAACACGCTTCTTTGCCCTCGGCTGGTGGAAATCGGCCGATCGCGAGGAGAAAGATCGCCACAGCCCGCACAGGGGGCACATGCAGCACGAACGTCAGATATGCCGACGAACACGGGAAAACCGGGGCCCCAGCGCGAACTAACTCCCGTCTCACGCGGTCCAAGTTTTTACATGGAACACGTCATGGCTGGGTTTAGGATGCACCCGAATGCCAAGAGGGGGAGGTATTGCCAGCATGTCCCGAATGTCGAGTATTGCGCGGCTCACCGGTGCGGCGGTCGCCGCGGGCGTGGTGACCGCGGCCATCGCGCTGCCCGCGGTGGGAGGCACGGGCGCGATGTTCGTCTCGGCATCGGAAGAGCTAGGCATCAAGCCTGAGGAGCTCAAGGAGCCCCCGCTCGCGGAGAAGACGACGGTGCTCGACGCCAAGGGCAACCAGATCGCGCAGTTCTACGAGGAATACCGGGAGAACGTCAAGCTCGCCGACGTGGCCGAGGTCATGAAGACGGCCATCATCTCGATCGAGGACTTCCGCTTCTACGAGCACGGCGCGATCGACATCGAGGGCACCATCCGGGCCCTGGCCAAGAACCTCAGCTCGGGCGGCATCGCCCAGGGCGGCTCGTCCATCACCCAGCAGTACGTCAAGCAGGTGCTGCTCAACTCGGCCACCACCACGAAGGAGAAGAACGCGGCGCTGGAGGCCAGCTACGGCCGCAAGCTCAGGGAGCTGCGGTACGCGATGGCGGTCGAGGAGAAGTACACCAAGGACCAGATCCTCGAGAAATACCTCAACATCGCCTACTTCGGGGCCGGCGCCTACGGCGTCGAGGCGGCCGCCAAACGGTTCTTCGGGGTCGACGCGAGCAGCCTCAACCTGGTGCAGTCCGCGACCCTGGCCGGCGCCGTGCAGGACCCCAACGCGACCGACCCCAACCTCGGCAGGGACCAGCGCCAGCGGCTGCTGCACCGGCGCAACGTGGTGCTCGACAGGATGGCCGAGCTGGGCAAGATCACGCCCGCGGAGGCCAAGGAGGCCAAGGCCGAGAAGCTCGGCTTCGACAAGGGCAAGCCGCTGCCCGGCGGCTGCGGGGCCAGCGAATATCCGTACTTCTGCATGTACGTGCGCAACGAGATCCTCAGCAACAAGATTTTCGGCGCGACGAAGAAGGCCAGGACCCAGTTCCTCAACCGGGGCGGCCTGACCATCCAGACCACGCTCGACCCGAAGATGCAGAAGGCCGCCGACCGGGCCATCAGGAAGCACGTGTACGCCTCGGACAAGGCGGTCGCCTCAGAGGCCCTGGTGGAGCCCGGCACGGGCGCGATCAAGGCGATGGCCGCCAGCCGCAAGTACGGCAACAACAAGCGCAAGAACGAGATGTCGTACAACGTGGTCGCCGACGCGGTGCACGGCGGCGGCACCGGCTTCCAGGCGGGCTCGACGTTCAAGGTCTTCACGCTGCTCACCGCGCTCAAGGAGGGCATGAAGATCAACGACGGGGTGAGCACCGGCAGCGGCTACCGCGCGCCCGGCTACTCCGCGTTCAAGAACTGCAAGGGCGAGAACATCGGCGACCCCAGCCACACCGTCACCAACGCCGAGGGGGGCGGCGGCGGCTTCAAGTCGCTGGCCACCGGCACCTGGGGCTCGGTCAACACCTTCTTCGTGGCGCTGGAGCAGAAGGTCGGGCTGTGCGACACAGTCAAGACGGCCAAGTCGCTGGGCATCAAGCGCTCCGACGGGCTGCCGCTGACGGAGTTCGAGACGTTCACGCTGGGCACCAACGAGATGGACCCGGTGACCGTGGCCACCGCGTACGCGGCGATCGGCGCCAGGGGCAAGTACTGCAAGCCCATGGCCATCAACAAGATCACTGACCGTTACGGCAAGGTGAAGACGTACAAGCCCGAGTGCAAGCAGGCCTTCGATCCCGAGGTCGCGGACGCGGCGTCGTACATCCTGGAGGGGGTCTTCACCAAGGGCACGATGCGTGGCGTCGGCGGCATCGGCCGGCCCGCGGGCGGGAAGACCGGCACCACGGACGACCAGGCGGCCGCCTGGTTCGCCGGGTTCACCCCGGATCTGGCGGGGGCGGTCAGCATCGGCGACACGCGCGGCGCGCAGCAGCACAAGCTCAACGGCGTCACCATCGGCGGCCGCTACTACGGTTCGGTCTTCGGCGCTTCGATTCCTGGGCCGATCTGGAAGGACACCATGATCCTGGCACTGAAGGGCGTGCCGGAGACCGACTTCCACCCGATGAACACCTCCCGCTTCGGCGGCTGCGGCGGGAGCTGCCAGCCCAAGCAGCCCGACCGGTCGGACTCGGGCGATGACGACGAGGCCGACGCGGAGCTCGAGGACGCGGACGTCGACCTCGGGTGACGCGAACGGAAACCCGGAAATGCGGAATGGGTCCGGCGAAATGGCGGGGCCCGCGCCGGCCGGGAAGGCGTTGAACTGAGGGAACGGGGAGTGCGTCCGTACAGCAGGACGCACTCCTTGCAAAGGCCCTATTAACAACGGCGAAACATTGGTAACGTGGGAGCGCTCCCAGGATCTTTCCGCGAGGTGCTCCATGACCGAGCAGCCCACACTGGCACAAGTGGCGGCCGCTGCAGGGGTTTCCCCCGCGACCGCATCACGAGTCCTCACCGGCTCGGTGCGGGTCAGCACTTCGACCCGCCGCCAAGTCTACGACGCCGTATCCCGAATGGGCTACGTACGGCAACGCGCACCACGGGGAACGGCCGCGAAAACCATGGCCGACGGTGTCACGGCGGTGATCTGCGACCACCTGCCCCGGCTTTTCTCCGAACCCTATTACGCCAGGCTTCTCTCGGCGGCCGGCAGCGTGATCGCCGAACACGGCACCCACCTCATGGTGACCACCGTCACGCCCACGTCGTCCACGCTGCCCGCCCTGTCGGGCGCGGTGCTCATCGTGGGCGCGCGAGAGCGCCACCCCCTGGCCATCAAGTTATCGACCGCGGGCATCCCGGTGCGCAACATCGGCCGCCCGCCCCACGACCTCAAACTCCCCTACGTCGACGTCGACAACCTCGACGGCGGCCGCCAGGCGGCGGAGCACTTCCTGCTGACCGGCCGCCGGAACGTCGCCGCCATCGGCGGCCCGCCCTCGCTGCCCGCCGCGCGCGACCGATTGGACGGCCTGGTCCGCACCCTGCAGGCGGCGGGCGCACCCGACGTGCCCGTGGCCTACGGCGACTTCACCGCCGCGTCCGGCACCCACGCCATGCAGTGGTTGTTACGCCACGCCCCCGGGCTCGACGCCGTCTTCGTCGCCTCCGACCTGATGGCGGCGGGAGCGATCCAAGCGCTGCGCAGGGCCGGGCGCAGGGTGCCGACCGACGTGGCGGTCATCGGGTTCGACGACGCCCCCGTCGCCAGGCACACCGTTCCCGCACTGACCACCGTCCGCCAGCCCGTCGAGGAGCTCGCCACGGTCGCCACCCGGCTGCTCCTGACAGGGGCCACGGGCATCGACCCCGTTCTCCCCACGGAACTGGTCGTCCGTGAGTCGGCTTGAGCCTGGGGATGTGCTGGCCCGCCGGTATCTACTGCTTGATCCGGTGGCCCGCGGGGGCATGTCGGTCATCTGGCGTGCCTTCGACCAGTCCCTGCACCGGATGGTCGCGGTCAAGGTGCTCACCTCGTCGCTCCACGCCGACCACGGCGAGCGCGTCAGCGTTCGCAGCGAGGCACGCGCCGCGGCCAGGTTCTTCCACCCCGACTCGATCGCGATCTACGACTACGGCGAGACCGTCACCACGGGCGGCGGGGTCGCGGCCTTCGTGGTGATGCCGCTGCTCGACGGCACGCCGCTGGGCGAGCGCGTCGAGCAGGGCCCGCTGCCGTGGACCGAGGCCGCGGCGATCGCGCTGCGGCTGGCCAAGGTGCTGATGGCCGGGCACGCCCGCGGCCTCGTCCACAGGGACGTCACGGCCGAGAACGTGCTGCTCACCGCCGACGGCCCCAAACTGCTCGACTTCGGCATCGCGGCCTGGGCGGGCGACCCCGACGACGACCGCGGTACCCCGCCCTACGTCGCCCCCGAACGGCTGCAGGGTGCTCCCACCCATCCCGCGGTCGACGTGTACGCCCTGGGCGTGCTGCTGCACACCATGCTCACCGGGCGGACCCCGTACCCGGAGACCACGTGGGAGGAGATCGAGGCGGCCAGGAGGACGGCGCCGCCGCCCCGGGTGCCCGGCGTGCCCTACGCCGTCGCCACCCTGTGCCAGCGCTGCCTGGCGCACCGGCCGGAGGAGCGGCCGGCCGCGGCGGAGATCGTCTCGGCGCTGACCGCGGCGCTCGGCACGGCCGGCCTGGGCCGGCACGTCAGGCGGGCGCTCACGGTCGCGGGCTCGGCGGCGGTCGTGCTGTCGCTCCTGCTCTGGTTCCAGCGCACGGAGCTCCGGTCGCCGCAGCATGCCGCGCCTCCACGGCCGTCGCCCACCTCCGCGCAGGTCGAGAGCTCGCCGGCCGCGGCGATCACCGTCGAGCACGCGGTGGCCGGCTTCAGGGCCGCGCTGGAGGACAGGACGCCGTGCGCCGCGACGGACGCCGACGTCGTCCTCGACCTCAACCAGGTGCTGAACGCCCTCGTCGCGCCGCACGGCCCAGCGGCGTCAGGCGGGACCCAGCGCCTGCGCGTCAAGCTCTCCGACCGCATGCGGGAGGGCCGGCTGGCGCCGGACTGCCGCAGCGAGCTGGAGGCCAGGCTCGACGAGATCGAGGCCGCCCTCGACGTGAACTGACGAGGGGTACGGCAGCACCAGCCGTACCCCTCGCCCACGCGGCCGTGCCCCTCGCAAAGCACGGCCGCGCGAGCGTGTGCCTCATGCAACCGCATTTCTGATCAGCAAGTATACTGGGAGCGCTCCCAACATTGCACTGTTCCGGCGCACCCGATCACGGCGGGCACAGTACGCCGAGGTCCATGACCAAGATCGGCTGAAAGTTTCACGGGGCGTTGTCGGACCGGCGCCGCCCGTGGTTCAATGCGCTGGCCGGGCGGGCTGGTCATGGGCGGGTTCTTCTCTGTCGTCAGCGCAAGGGAATCCCCATGAAATGGTTCAAGTCGGCGGCGATCACCGCCGTCATGGTTCTCATCACGAGTGTCCTGATGGTGCCCTCACCGGCACAGGCCCACGGCGTGACCATGTTCCCCGGCAGCCGCACGTTCCTGTGCTGGCAGGACGGCCTGCGGGACAACGGACAGATCCAGCCCTACAACCCCGCCTGCGCCGACGCGGTCGCGCAGAGCGGCACGACGCCTCTGTACAACTGGTTCGCCGTGCTGCGCTCCGACGGCGCGGGACGGACCAGCGGATTCATCCCCGACGGGCAGATCTGCAGCGGCGGCACCGGCGGGCCCTACGACTTCTCGGCCTACAACGCGGTCCGTTCCGACTGGCCGCTGACCCACTTGACGGCGGGCGCCAACATCCAGATGCGGCACAGCAACTGGGCCGAGCACCCCGGCGACTTCGACTACTACATCACCAAGAACGGCTGGAACCCGAACGCCCCGCTCAAGTGGTCCGACCTGGAGCCGTTCGGCACCGTGACCGACCCGCCCAAGAACGGCGGCCCCGGCGGGCTCGGCTACTACTACTGGAACGCCCAGCTCCCGTCCGGCAAGACCGGGCGGCACATCATCTTCACCCACTGGATCCGCTCCGACAGCAACGAGAACTTCTACAGCTGCTCCGACGTCGTCTTCGACGGCGGCAACGGCGAAGTGACCGGAGTCGGCCCCGGCGGCGGCACGCCGGGCCCCGACCCCGACCCCACGACCACGCCGACCGACCCGCCTCCCGGTGACAACGGCTGCACCGCGACGTGGAAGGCCACCGACAACGGCTGGGCCGGCCACTTCCAGGGCGAGGTGACCGTGCGCAACACGGGCGACAGCGCGCTGAACGGCTGGACGGTCTCCTGGACCTACAGCGGCGGCCAGGCCTTCGACGGCACACCGTGGAACGGCGTCCTGTCCGGGCAACCGCCCAACGTGACCGTCAAGAACGCCACCTACAACGGCACGCTGGCGCCGAACGCGACCACCTCGTTCGGCTTCAACGCGACCGGCTCCATCCCCAACCCCGCACCCACCCTGACCTGCACCAGCCCGTGATCAGAACGCGACGTGGGCTTGTCGCGACGACCGTCACCCTGGCCGGGCTGACCCTGGCCGGGGTGATGTTCTTCGCGGGCAGGCAGCCCTCCGCCCAGCTGAACGACGAGCTCGCCGCACAGGTGACCCTGATCCTGGAACAGGCGTCGACCGGCGAGCACCACGCACACGGCCACCACTTCGAGTCGAACGTCGTGTGCGCCGTGGAGCCCTTCGGGACCGAACCGGCGGGCGCGTCCTCCCTCGTCGAGGTGAAGTGGGTCTACGCCCGCCACCTGTGCGCCATCACCGGCGAGAGCAGCGAGTGGTCGGTCTCCGTACGCGCCTCGGGCCCCATCGCCGTACGCCTCGGCATCCCGCCCGTGGTCAAGGTGCCGGAGGCGGGGGCGGGTTACCCGGAGCGGGTCAGGCGGCTCATCCCTCCGCGCTACCACGAGGAGGCGTTCGCGGACTTCTCCGACGACGCCGCCATCGAGGCGGCCAAGCAACGCTTCGCGCAGGCCGACTCGGCCAGGTGACGGAACACGAACGGACGCGGCGCCGACTGGAGGTATCGGGGCCGCGTCCGTCCCATCCGGGCGGGATGTGTCACAAGGCAGGTTTGATGCTTCGCCTCACCTCCTCATACGCAGCCGGGGGCCGACGGGTTCGGCCCGGGGTCGGATCGCGCGAGCGCGGCGGGACGCCGCTCATGCGGGAGTGCAGGTGATCGGATCCGGTGTGGCAGGGGTTCCGTTCGCGATGAAGCCGAACGTGGTGGCGGCGCCGGCGGCGAGCGAGCCGTTCCACGCCTCGTTCGCGACGGTGACCGTCGAGCCCGAGACGGTGTGCTTTCCGCCCCAGAGCTGGGTGATCGAGCCCTGCGAGGTCCAGGCGACCCGCCAGCCGCCGATCGCCTCCGTGCCACCGTTGCGCACCGTCACCTCGGCCTGGTACGCGCCGCCCCAGGCGTTCGTCACCTCGAACTCCGCCACGCACGCGTCGGTGGGCGCAGGCGTGTCCGAGGTGGTGAACGTCGCGTCGTCCGACGGCGGCGAGGTGTTGCCCGCCGCGTCCCTGGCCACCACGTGGGCGGTGTACTCGGTGGAAGGGGTGAGCCCGGTCAGGTCGTAGGACGTGCTCGTGGCCGTGCCTACCTTGGTGGACCCCAGGTAGACGTCATAGCCGGCCACTCCCACGTTGTCCGTGGAGGACGTCCAGCCGAGCCTGGCGGTCGAACCCGTGATCGCGGAGACCTCGGGCGTGCCGGGCTTGCTGGGCGCAGTGTCGTCCTCCACGTCCGGACCAGGGGGCTCACCCCAGATCATGGAGTCGCCGCTGTGCAGGGTGATGCGCTCGGTCCTCTCCGGCGTCGCGCCGGGCGTGGTGGGAATGCCCTGGTACGACCAGTCGTCGGCCGGGTCCCACGTGCCCGCGCTGGAGATCCTGAACTGCACCTCCCTGCGGTGCTGCGACTGTCCTGCCGGGGCGATGTCCTCGCCCGAGCAGTCGATGCGCACGTAGTACGTGGAGCCGCCCGAGGGGTGGAGCGTGGGCTGCGCGCACTGCGTGTAGGCCGACGACACCGTGATCTGCGAGGCCGTCGTCGAGCCGTCGAGGGTGAAGTAGTAGCGCAACGCACCGTCGGACAGCACCCTGGCGGGCCAGGCCGACTGGTTGCGCACGATGGCCTTGATCTCCGTGAAGCCCGGACCCGACGCGTTCACGCCGGCCTCGACGAAGATCTCGGGCCCGTCCGGGGTCTCCTCCTGCGGGAAGCCCGCCGCGGGTGCGCCCCCGTACTCCTGGTAGAGCCGGGCCAGCGCGCTGGTGAAGCCCGCGTTGTAGTCGGTGGCGACCTCGTTCATGACGTAGTCGTCACGCTCGTCGGTGTAGGCGTCGTTCGGGTCGGGCGGTCCGCCGACGAGGGCTCCGTACAGGGTGTGGCGGGTCTGCTCGGGGTTGGTGATCTGGTCGCTCCACGAGCCGTGCGCCGTACGGTGGTGCGGGTTCTCCGGCGGGTTGGCGCCGAAGCCGATCACGTACGAGGAGTTGCGCGGGTTGTCCCCGAGCGCGTAGTCGATCTGGCCGACCGCGAAGTCGTGGTAGCGGGCCTTGCGGGTGGCGTCGGTGATCGAGTCGCTGTGCACGAGCGCCGCGAACGCGGTGTTGGCCGCGTACCGCAGCGAGCCCCACCGGTCGAGCACGGCCTGCCCGCCCGGCGAGTACGCCACCTTGGAGCCGTTCACGCCGACCGTCCACCAGTCGAGCCAGCGGTTGGCGTCGTCCAGGTACCGCTGCTTGCCGGTCAGCTTGTGCAGCAGCACGTACGCGCCGTAGGACTTGTCGTCCCAGGCGATCGTCCACTTGTACGACTTGGTGCTGGTCTGCGGCTCGTTGCCGAGGTTGTCGTAGCCGGCCTCGGCCTTGGCCAGGTAGGAGGCGTCGTCCGTGGCCCGGTAGAGCCAGATCGCGCCCCACACCAGCTCATCGTTGTAGCCGCTCCAGGAGTTGTAGTAGCTGGAGGCGTCGGTGATGCACTCGGTGTACTTCTTCCTGACGGTGTCGGCGAAGGAGTACAGCTGCTCGGCGTGCGTCACCAGCGTGTCGGCGTACTCCGGATCGGTCGGGCGGAAGACGATCGAGGAAGCCGCCATCGCCGCCGCCGTCTCCCCCGCCAGGTCCGACCCCCCGCACGAGGCGTCGATCTTGTACGCCGGCCGCTCCATCCCCATCGCCTCGGCCGGACCCCACCAGGCGTGGTCCGTGCCGCCGTTGCCGACCTGCCCGTAGAGCACGTTCGGCGACGGGTGCGCCTTGACGAAGTAGTCGTTGACGAACCTGAGGTTGTCGAGCAGGTGGGTGAGCTGGCCGGAGTCCTCGTAGGCGTCGCGGTACTCCACCGCGCCCCAGGCCAGCATGGTGGCGGAGAACGCCATCGGGAAGCCGAACTTGACGTGGTCGCCCGCGTCGTACCAGCCGCCCGTGAGGTCCACGCCCACGTCGTCGCCGTCGTTCAAGGCCGAGTCGCCGCGCCAGGAGACGCGGTTCCACGCGGGCAGTTCGCCCGACTGCTGGGCCTCGTAGAACCACAACGACTTCTGCAGCGCCTCGCCGTAGGCGAAGGCGGGCTCGGCGGCGCGGGCCGCCGGCCCCGCCCCTGTCACCAGGGGCAGGACCAGCGACACCGCGGCTATGAAGGCTGCCTTTCTCACGGGAAGAGCCGTCCGTACTCGGCGAGCGCGACGGCGACGTCCACCTGCGCCCAGAACCGGTGGTAGTTGAAGACCGGCGCCTCGCCGCCGTTCAGGAAGGCCTCGACCTTCGGCCAGTCGGGGTCGTCCTCGTAGAACGACCTGATCGACAGGAACGTGGAGTCCTCGTTGATCGGGTCGCCGTTGGGCATCTCGCCGCTCCAGCCCGGCGGCACGTACACCGGGTCGGTGATGCGGCGGTAGTCGGCCTTGGTCTCCGGCACCGACACGCCCGCCTCGTCGCGGTTGGCCCAGACGCCGTCGAGCAGCGCCTTGGCCGTGTCGCGCGCCTCGGCGTGGTTCGCCCTGGCCGCGTAGTACATCAGCACCTTGGCGTACGAACCGGCGACGCCCACGTCCTGCGTGTGGTCCAGGACCGTCACGTGCAGGCCGGGGTTGGCCGGCGGCATGCCGGAGGTGGCGGAGAAGTCACCCGCGGGCGCGCCGCTCCACCGCAGCGTGGACGGGATCTCGTAGGTGCCGTCGGCGTTGACCGTGGTGTTGTCGAGCGCCCACTCCACCCACTTGTCGAGCAGCGCCTTGGCGTCGGCGTTGCCGGTGACGTTGTAGAGCTCGGCCACCCGCTCCATCGTCCACGCCTGGAAGCCGAACCACTGGTTCGACGGCGGGTCGTGGTAGACCGGCTGCCAGTCGTAGGCCATGCCGTGGAACTTCGGCAGGTCGCTCGGCGGGTTGTCGTAGTGGCCCTCCCAGCTGTTGGTCGCGCCGCCGGCGATCCCGCCCTCGTCCGACTGCAGCCAGGTGTAGAACTGCAGCTGGCGGGTCAGGCTGGTGCCCCAGTCGGAGGCGCCGGTCGCGCTCTTCGGCTTGAGCTCGTCCACGTTGGACAGCGCCCAGGCCGCGAACGGGTTCTGGTAGCCGGCGTGGTTGTGGCTCGAACCGATGCGCCAGGCCCAGCCCGCGTTGGAGTCGGTCGCGCCGCCCCAGGCGTAATACCAGTTCAGCAGGTACGCGGCCGAGTTCTTGCCGGAGCCCGCCGGGCACGAGGGGCTGGTGCACCCGGGCTGCTTGAAGTACTTGTCGTACATCGCGTAGCGCAGGTAGTCGCCCATCTTGGCGGCCTTGGCCACCGTCTCGGAGATCTCCGACTCCTTGTCCTGCTCCTTGGCCCAGGTCAGCGCCCAGTACGCCACCTGCACGGCCCGCGCGTCGGCGTCGGGGGCGTTGGTGTACTTCCACTGCTTGGCGTAGGAGCTGTCCTCGATGAACAGGTCCAGGTAGCCGTTCGGCCCGCCGTGCTCGAACGTGTCGCAGGACGGCTGCGGGATCGTCTCGAAGACCGACTCCTCCGGACCACGCTGGTAGGTGTTGATGTAGGTGGGTTTGGTGGTGCCGTCGCCGCAACGGCCGAAGCCGTAGGTGTTGTCGACGTCGAGCAGCCAGTGCATGCCGTAGATGTCCCGGGTGCCGTACGCGCTCTGCAGCTCACTGGCCAGCGGGTCGGTGCCCACGGTGACGCCGGAGTCCATCGCGGTCGGGTAGTTGCTGATCTCCAGGTGCTCGGCCGCGTACGTGGCCGGCTTGGACGGGTCGTAGAAGGAGTTGGTCGGCTGGTCCTCCGTCGACGGGATGATGTACGTCTCCAGCGAGGTCCAGGCGTCGTTGAACTTCGACCAGTCGCCGGTGACCTGCCCGTAGACCGCCTCCAGCCACAGGTAGTAGCTGTAGGCCTCGGAGGTGGTCTCGTGCCCGTGGTCCGGCGCCTCGACCATGAACGTCTCGATCGAGTGGTACGGCACACCCTCGGGCGAGAAGTAGCCGTTGTCCGGGTCGTGCAGCTCGTTGTAGAGCTCGACGAAGCGCTGGACGTACTCGTTGCCGCCGCCCACGTCGTCGTCGGCCTCGTTGGCGGTGACCTCGACGGGGTCGTAGCCGGTGGCGCTGACCCGGAAGACGGCCGAGCCGCTGGTCGTGTCGGAGTCGTCGGCCGCCGCGAGCGTGACGTTCTGCTCGGTGTCCCAGTTGGACGTGGTGAACGTCCTGGTGGCGCCGCTGGAGACGGTGAGGTCCGCGTCACCGCTCGCGCGGGCGACCGAGACGGTCACGCCGGCCGAGGGCGCCTGCGACAGTTTCACGCCGAAGCTCGCGGTGCCGCCTTCGGGCACCGACAGGGAGGTGGGGCTGACGACGAGCGCGGGGCCGGTGTTCTGCGTGACGGTGATCCCGACGGGCGCCGAGGTCGTGGTCGCGCCGCCGTTGTCGGTGGCCCTCGCGGTGATCGAGTAGCTGCCCGCCGCCACGCCGGTCCAGTTGTAGGCGTACGGCGCGGAGGTGTCGGTGCCGAGCAGGGTGGAGCCCTGGTAGAAGTCGACCTTCGAGATCGTGCCGTCGGAGTCGGCCGCGTTCGCCGCGATGGCCACGCCGGCCGGGGCGGTGTAGGTCTGGCCGGCCGACGGCGAGGTCAGCGACACGGTGGGGGCGGCGTTGTCGTCCTCGCCGCCGCAGGTGGTGCCGTTGACGCTGAACGACGTGGGGGCGGGGTTGCTGCCCGTCCAGGTGCCGTTGAAGCCGACGGAGACGGACGCGCCCGAGGCGAGGTTGCCGTTCCACGGCATGTTGGTGCCGGTGACGCGGGTGCCCGACTGGCTCCAGTTAGCACCCCAGCCGCTCGGGGTGTACTTCTGGCCCGTGGTCGGGTAGTCGAAGGCCAGCGTCCACGAGCTGAGCGCGTCGCCGGTGTTCTTCAGCGTGATGTTCGCGGTGAAACCGCCCTGACCTTGGCCGCTCGTCCATTGGTTGGCCGTGTAGGTGACGTCACAGGCCACGGCCGCCTGGGCGGGGGCGGCGGCCACGGCCGCGGTCGCGCTCGCCACGAGGACGAGCGTCGTGGCCACGGCCAGTCGCCTCGATAAGCGCGTCAGGATGGGGGGAGGTCTGTACTTCACGGGGTCTCCAGGGAGTAGGGGGTGTGGGAGCGCTCCCACGATGGATTGTGGATGTGCCCCGGCGTATGTCAACGGAACGGCGTCCCGGCGACCCCCTCGCTTCCTCTCACCAGGCTGCCCGGGATGAAAGTTTCACACCCATCATGGGGCATTCGGCGAGCATGCGGGGCGGCGGGGAGTCCGGCGGGGACGGGCCTCTGTACACGGCTGCGAGTCCGGCTCACCATGGGAGCGCTCCCAGCCACCTAGCACTGGAGATGATCGCTCGTGAGACTCCAACGCGGCCTCCGCAAATGGGCCGTGACCATGACCGCCGTGAGCGTCGCGGCCTTAGGGCTCGTCGTCGGCCAGAGCACGGCCGCGAGCGCCGCGGTCGCCTGCGACGTGACCTACTCCGCCAATTCGTGGACGAGCAGCCCAGGTCAGGGCGGTTTCACCGCGAACATCACGCTGAAGAACACCGGCGACGCGCTCAGCTCGTGGACGCTGGCCTTCGACTACCCGACCACGGGTCAGAAGTACACCCCGAGCGGGTGGGGTGCCCAGTGGAGCCAGTCGGGCACCCGTGTCACCGGCGCCAACATGTCCTACAACGGCAGCCTGGCCGGCGGCGCGTCCATCTCCGTCGGCTTCAACGGCACCTGGACGGGCAGCAACCCCGACCCCACGTCGTTCAGCGTCAACGGCACCACCTGTGGCGACACCGCCCCGGTCAACCCGACGGTGACCACCTCGACCAGCGCGGTCGCCGTGAACGAGGGCGGCACGGCCACGTTCACGACCCGGCTCTCCTCGGCCCCCAGCTCGAACGTCACCGTCACCACCACCCGCACCAGCGGTGACGCCGACCTGACCGTCAGCTCCGGCGGCTCGCTGACCTTCACCCCGTCCAACTGGAACACCCCGCAGACCGTGACCCTGGCCGCCGCCCAGGACAGCGACACCGCGGCGGGCACGGCGTCCTTCAGCGTCACCGGCACCGGCGTCACCGGCACCACGGTCACCGCGACCGAGGTGGACGACGACGCCACCACGGAGCAGTCGATCATCGTCTCGCCGACGTCGGTGACCGTACCCGAGGGCTCGACCGGCACGTACACCGTACGCCTGGCCCAGCAGCCCTCGTCGAGCGTGACCGTCACCTCGACGGGAGGCAGCGGCGACAGCGACCTGACCGTCGGCTCCGGCGGCTCGCTGACCTTCACCACCTCCAACTGGAACACCCCGCAGACCGTGACCCTGGCCGCCGCCCAGGACTCCGACACCGCCAACGGCACCCGCGCCTTCACCGTCGCCTCGACCGGCCTGACCTCCCGGACGGTCACCGCCACCGAGGCCGACGACGACGGCGACCCCAACCCCGGCCAGCACGTCGAGAACCCGTACGCCGGCGCCACCGGCTACGTGAACCCGAACTGGTCGGCCATGGCCGCGGCCGAGCCCGGCGGATCCGCGGTGGCCGACATCTCGACCGCCGTGTGGATGGACAGGATCGCCGCCATCGGCGGCTCCGACGAGGCCATGAGCCTGCGCGAGCACCTCGACGAGGCCGTCAGCCAGGACGCCGCCAACGGCTCCACGCCGCTGACCATCCAGGTCGTCATCTACAACCTGCCCAACCGCGACTGCTCGGCGCTGGCCTCCAACGGCGAGCTGCGCATCTCGGAGGACGGGTTCAACCGCTACAAGAACGAGTACATCGACCCGATCGCCGACATCCTCGACGACCCGCAGTACGCCAACCTGCGCATCGTCACGATCATCGAGCCCGACTCGCTGCCGAACCTGATCACCAACACCGACCAGTTCGAGGACTGCCGCGAGGCGGACGGCCCCGGCGGCTACCGTGACGGCGTCCGCTACGCGCTCGACCAGCTGCACGCCATCACCAACGTCTACACCTACGTCGACGCCGCCCACCACGCCTGGCTGGGCTGGGACTCGAACTTCCAGCCCGCGGTCGACCTGTTCTACGAGACCGTCGCCGGTGCCCAGGCCGGCGTGGACAGCGTGGACGGCTTCATCGTCAACACCGCCAACTACTCGATCACCACGGAACCCCACTTCACCATCGACACGACGGTGAACGGCACCTCCGTCCGCCAGTCGGACTGGGTGGACTGGAACTACTACGTCGACGAGCTCACCTTCGCCCGCGACCTGCGCAGCGCCTTGATCGCCAAGGGCTTCAGAAGCGGGCTCGGCATGCTGATCGACACCTCGCGCAACGGCTGGGGCGGCTCTGACCGCCCGAGCGGCCCGAGCTCCGCGACCAACGTCAACCAGTTCGTCGAAGAGTCCCGGGCCGACCGGCGCATCCACGCCGGCAACTGGTGCAACCAGAGCGGCGCCGGCATGGGCGAGCGGCCGACCGCCAACCCGGCGAGCGGTCTGGACGCCTATGTCTGGGTCAAGCCTCCCGGCGAGTCCGACGGCTCCAGTGAGGAGATCGACAACGACCAGGGCAAGCGGTTCGACCGGATGTGCGACCCGACCTACCGCGGCAACGACCTCAACGGCAACAACCTGACGGGCGCGCTGCCGGACGCGCCGATCTCGGGCCAGTGGTTCTCGGCGCAGTTCCGCGAGCTGCTGGCGAACGCCTACCCGCCGATCAACTGAAGGCCCGGCCGGCCGGCGGGACCCGCCTGACCCGGGTCCCCCAGCCCGCCTGAGGGGGCCCGGGCGCACGAGAGTGGCGCCCGGGCCCCGATTCACGTCACGCCATGCGCCCTGCGCCACTCCGAGACGATCTCGTCGACGTCGTAGGGCATGAGGTTGAGCGGCGGGCCCGGCAACCCCGTCCTGATCGCCTCACGGATGCGGCCGTTGATGTCCTCGATGACGTGCCGCACCTCGGTCTCCGTACGGGCGCCCCGCGCCTCGGCCAGCGCCTGCTCGGCGTCCTTGCGCAGTGCCAGCGTGGGCGGCAGGGGCATCGACAGGCCTTCGCTCTCCACCTTCTGCTTGACCCACCACAGATCGTCCAGTTCCCTGTCGAGGCCGGGCAGCGGCTTGCCCTTGCCCGGCAGGTCGTCGAACTCGCCGCGCGCCTCCGCCTCGCGGATCTGCCGGTCGATCCAGCTCTCGTAGGGCATCCCTGGCGGCTTGCGCTCGGTCACGTGCGACTCTCCTCACGTCACAGGTTGTGGGCGGGGGCGAGCGGGCCGCGCCAGCCGAGCACGGCCTCGGTCATGCGTACGGACGCGACCGTCGCGGCCACGTCGTGCACCCGCAGGACGCGCGCGCCCTTGAGGATCGCGACGACGTTGGCCGCGATCGTGCCCTCGGTGCGCTCGCCCTGGGGGCGGTCGAGGGTCTCGCCGATGAAGTCCTTGTTGGACAGCGCCGCCAGCGTCGGGTAGCCCATCGAGGTGATCTCGTCGAGCCGGCGGGTGAGCTCCAGCGAGTGGTAGGTGTTCTTGTTCAGGTCGTGGCCCGGGTCGATGATGATGCGGTCGGGCGCGATGCCCGCCTTCAGCGCGAACTCGACCCGCTCGCGCAGGAACGCGGCCACCTCGGTGACGACGTCCGCGTAGCTGGGCCGCACGATCCGCCGGCCGGGGCCGCCGAGGCTGTGGGTGACGATCACGCCGGCGCCGGTCGCCGCCGCCGTCTCCGCGATGCCGGGCTCGCGCAGGCCGTTGGTGTCGTTGATGACGTCGGCGCCTGCCTTGATGGCCGCCCGCGCCACCTCGGCCCTGTGCGTGTCGACGGAGATCACGGCGTCGGTGACGGCCCTGACCTCCGCGATCACCGGCACGACCCGCTCGATCTCCTCCTCGGCCGGGATCTGCTCCTGGTCGGCGCTGAAGGCGAACCCGCCGACGTCGACCCAGTCGGCGCCCTCGGCGACGGCCCTGCGCGCCGCCGCGACGGCGCCGTCGAGCGCGTAGGTGCGGCCCCGGTCGTGGAAGGAGTTGGGAGTCCGGTTGACGATGGCCATGATGGCGACCTGGCGCTCGAAGTCGAACTCCCGCCGCCCGATGCGCCGGACCGGGGAGATGATCCCGAGTGAGGGTGTGTCGGCGCTCACGTGGTGGTCCCTTTCCGTCCCCCCGAGCCTACCCGGCCCCCCGCCAGGTCAGACGGCCAGGGATCACCACGTGGAGGGGCCCGCCCCCCGTCCTCCTGAGGACAGCGACCCGATCCTCTCCTCGGCTCCGCGATCCTGTGGCCTTAACCGCATGGTGAGCCTGACGGTGGTGCCGCGCGGGCCGGTGCGGAAGTCGGCCGCGTCGCACAACGCGCGGATCAGGAAGATGCCCCTGCCCGACGCCGCGAAGTCCGACGGCAGGTGGTGGCGGTCGATGTACTCCTCGGGGATGCCCGGCCCGCTGTCGGTGGTCTCCGCGCGGATGACCCCGTCGACCGTCCACAGCGTGAGGTGCCCGTGCCCGCCCGCGTGCTCGACGGCGTTGACCACGCTCTCGTGCACGGCCAGCACGAAGTCCTCCAGCCGCGAGCCGCTCAGCCCCGAGCGCTCCGCGCAGCAGGCCACCGACCGGCGCAGCGTGGAGACATCGTCGAGCGTGAAGGGCTGGGTCAACAGGGTGCCCATGGCAGGCCTCCCACCTCGCCTGGTCGCCGACGCGCAATTTGAGGGGGGCACGACGTTTCGCTGACGGTCTGTTCCGGTGCGGTCACGGGTCATCGGTTCACGGGCGTCCTCCTACGCCGGTGGCGAGCTCGCGTATCCGGCGTGCCGGCCCGCGGTCGGGGGCGAGCGGCCCGGTGTCCATGCCGGCGCCGTCGCGCAGCCCTCGGAACAACTCCCGCATCGCCTCCTGCGACGAGTACTCCGGTGTCCAGCCCAGCACGTCCCTGGCCCGCCGCACGTCCATGAGCGGGATGCTCAGAGCCAGCTCCAGGAGCCCCGGCGACGCCGGCGCGAGCCGCAGCCGCCAGGCGGCCGCGACGGCCGCCCTGGCCATCTGCGACGACACGCGCACGGTGCGGGTGCCGAGCATCTCGGCGAGGTCGTGCGGGTCGAGCGCGGGCTCGGCGGCGAGGTTGAACGGGCCGCGTACGTCCTTGGTGACGGCCAGCCGGAAGGCTTGCGCCGCGTCCCGCGCGTGCAACACCTGCAGCCGCAGCCCCGGGACGTCGGGGACGAACGGGATCACGCCCGGCCTGATCAGCCGCCCCGGCACGAACGGCCCCCCGAACAACCGGCGCTGCTCGGTGGCGGCGGCCCGCTGGAAGATGAAGCCGGGCCGCATCCGCACCACGCGGATGCCCGGGTGGTCGTGCTCGAAGACGTCGAGCACCCGCTCCACGTAGGCCTTCTCCCGCCCGTACGCCGCCCCCGGCCAGCCGTGCGTGGGCCAGCTCTCGTCCACCGGCCGGTCCTTCGACCCCGGCGAGTACGCCCCCACGGACGAGGCGTGCACCAGCGCGGGCACCCCCGCCTCCGCCGCGGCCCTGAACACCCGCATGCTGCCCAGCACGTTGGCCCGCCACGTCGTCGCGGGATCCCTGGTCGGCTGGAACAACCAGGCGAGGTGCACCACGGCGTCGGCGCCGTCGAAGATCCGCACCAGGTCGTCGCTCGCCACGTCGGCCTGCCGCCAGTCGGTCTTGTCGGCCCGCCATCCGGGCAGCCGGCGGGCGACTCCGACGATCGAGGTCACTTCGCTGTCCGCGGCGAGCGCGCGTACGAGGCTGGTGCCGACGTTTCCTGTGGCTCCCACCACCACGACTCTCATGCGACCTCGCTGCCCCACCCCGGGAGCGCGAAACCCGCCGGGACCGCGCGCAGGCGGCCTGATCAGGCGGGCGGCCCTGCGGGCACGGTGGCGACCTGCGGCGCGGGAGACGTCGGCCGCGCGTCAGCGACCGGTAGTGGCCTGGTCGATCACAACGCCAGTACCAAAAGACACTTTACACTCTCCGTATTGGGTGACTAACTATTGGTAGCGACTCGGTCGGAGCGATAAGGAGCCGTTCGCATGCCGGTGAGCTTCACCCAGCACCACCTCGCTGCACGTGTCGACCGGAGATTGGCCGCCTTCCTCGACGACTGGCGGGCCCCTGTCTCCGACCCGGGTGTGGAGGCGGCCTACGGGCTGCTGACCGACTTCATCCTGAGCGGCGGCAAGCGCATCAGGCCGCAGCTGTGTTACTGGGGCTGGCGCGGCGCGGGCGGCGACGACTGCGACGAGATCATCAGTGCCGCCGCCGCCCTGGAGCTGTGCCACGCGGGCCTGCTCATCCACGACGACATCATGGACGGCAGCCAGCTGCGCCGGGGCCGGGCGACCGTGCACAGAAACCTGGCCGAGCTGCACACGGGCCCGGGCGCGGAGGCGTTCGGCCAGGCGGGCGGCATCCTGCTGGGCACGCTGAGCCTCGCCTGGTCCGACGCGCTGCTGTCGTCCTGCGGGGCCGAGCCGCCGCGACTGCGCGCCGCGCACCACCTGTTCGACGCCATGCGCACCGAGGTCATCAGCGGCCAGTATCTCGACATCCTCGGCCAGCTCCGCTCGGGGGCGAGCGTGGACGAGGCACTCACCATGATCCGTTACAAGACCGCGAAATACACCGTCGAGCGCCCGCTGCAGATCGGCGGCGCCCTGGCCGGCGCCCCGCTCGAACTGCTCGACTCCTACTCCGACTTCGGCCTGCCGCTGGGCGAGGCGTTCCAGCTGCGCGACGACATGCTGGGCACGTTCGGCACGTCGTCGGAGACCGGCAAGTCGGCGCTCGACGACCTGCGCGAGGGCAAGCACACGGTCATGTACGCGCACGCCGTGCAGCACGCCTCGCCCGCGCAGCTCGCCCATCTCCAACGCTGGCACGGCGACCCGGAGCTGTCGGAGGAACGCGCGGGCGAGCTACGCCAGATCCTGGCCGACACGGGGGCGCCGGCCAAGGTCGAGTCGATGATCGAGGAGCGCGTGAGCGCGGCCCTGGCGGCGCTGGCCGCGGCCCAGATCAAACCGGAGGCGGAGCAGGCGCTGACCGTCCTGGCCGACCAGCTCGCACACCGTACAACCTGACGATTCGAAGGGGCATCCCGATGGGACGGGTACTTCTCGCCGCCCCGCGCGGCTTCTGCGCGGGCGTCGAACGTGCGATCACCACCGTCGAAGAGGCGCTCGACCGCTTCGGACCACCCGTTTACGTGCGCAAGCAGATCGTGCACAACACGTCGGTGATCCACGACCTGACCGGCCGCGGCGCGGTCTTCGTCGACGAGCTCGACGAGGTCCCCGACGGCGCGCTCGTCGTCTTCTCGGCCCACGGCGTCGCGCCGGCGGTCAAGGAGGAGGCGCGGCTGCGCGGGCTCGCGACGATCGACGCGACCTGCCCGCTGGTCACCAAGGTGCACAAGGAGGCCGTGCGCATGGCCGAGGCGGGCTACGAGATCGTGCTGATCGGCCACGCCGAGCACGAGGAGGTCGAGGGCACGGTCGGTGAGGCCCCCGGCCGCATCCACGTCGTCGATCCGGCCCGCACCGAAGACCTCACCGCCGACGGCTCGGCGCCGGTGGCCTGGTTGTCGCAGACCACGCTGGCCGTGGACGAGACCATGCGCGCCGTCGAAGAGCTGCGGGGGCGCTTCCCCGCTCTGGCCGACCCGCCGAGCGACGACATCTGCTACGCCAGCCAGAACCGCCAGGAGGCCGTCACCAGCATCGCCTCCAGATGCGACCTGGTCATCGTCGTCGGCTCGGCCAACTCCTCCAACTCCCGCCGGCTCGTCGAGGTCGCCGTCAACGCGGGCGCCGGCGCGGCCTACCTGATCGACCGGGCCTGCGACGCCGACGAGCGGTGGCTGGCGGGCGTGCGGACCGTCGGGGTCAGCTCCGGCGCGTCCGTGCCGGAGGGGCTCGTCGAGGAATTACTCGGCTGGCTCGCCGCCCGCGGATACGCCGACGTCGAGCCGGTGACCTTGACCGAGGAGACCCTCACGTTCTCACTTCCTCCCGAGCTCAGATCCCCACGCGAACCCTAACGAGATTGGTGGTGCACGATGACAGAAACGACCCAGTCCCAGGCCCCGGAGGACGGCACGGGGCAGCTCAGCCTCAGCACCGATGCCGCGAGGCAACTCTCCACGACGACCAAGACGCCCCCGCAGATGCAGGAGATCACCTCGCGGTGGCTGCTGCGGCTGCTGCCGTGGGTGCAGTGCTCCGGAGGCGTGTTCCGGGTCAACCGGCGGCTGACCTACACCCTCGGCGACGGCCGCATCACCTTCAGCACGACCGGCTCCAACGTGCGGGTCATCCCCGCCGAGCTCACCGAGCTGCACGTGCTACGCGGTTTCGACGACATGGAGGTGCTCCAGGCGCTGGCCGATCGCTTCGCGCAACAGGAGATCGAGGCCGGCGAGAAGATCGTGACGGAGGGCGGCCCGGTCGACCGGCTGGTGCTGATCGCCCACGGCCGGGTGGGCAAGGTCAGCCGCGGCGCCTACGGCGACGAGCAGAATCTCGGCGTCCTGGCCGACGGTGACCACCTCGGCGAGCAGGTCCTGACGGGCGGCGGCGAGTTCGCGTTCACCGCCAGGGCCAAGACCGCCACCACCGTGCTGACCCTTTCCCGCCAGGACTTCGAGCAGGTGCTGGAGCGCTCGCCCGAGTTGCGCGCCCACGTGGAGAGCCGGCGCACCGGCGTCGACCGCGCCCAGAACGACTATGGCGAGGCCGCGATCGACATGTCGGCCGGCCACACCGGCGAGGCCGTGCTGCCCGGCACCTTCGTCGACTACGAGCAGAGCCCGCGCGAATACGAGCTGAGCGTGGCGCAGACGGTCCTGCGCGTGCACAGCCGGGTCTCCGACCTGTACAACCAGCCGATGAACCAGCTCGACCAGCAGCTCCGCCTGACGATCGAGGCGCTGCGCGAGCGCCAGGAGCACGAGCTGGTCAACAACCGCGAATTCGGCCTGCTCCACAACACCGACTTCGGCCAGCGCATCCGCACCCGTTCCGGTCCTCCCACGCCCGACGACCTCGACGACCTGCTGTCCGTGGTGTGGAAGGAGCCCGCGTTCTTCCTGGCGCACCCGCAGGCCATCGCCGCCTTCGGCAGGGAGTGCAGCAAGCGCGGCGTCTACCCGCAGGCGAGCGAGGTCAACGGGCACCGCGTGCCGGCCTGGCGGGGCGTGCCGATCTTCCCGTGCAACAAGATCCCGGTCAGCGGCGCCCGCACCACGTCGATCATGCTCATGCGCACCGGCCAGGAGAACCAGGGCGTCGTCGGCCTGCACCAGACGGGCATCCCCGACGAATACCAGCCCAGCCTGTCGGTCCGCTTCATGAACATCAACGAGAAGGCCGTCATCTCCTACCTGGTCAGCGTCTACTACTCGGCCGCCGTGCTGGTGCCCGACGCGCTCGGGCTCCTGGAGGACGTCGAGCTCGGCAGGAACGGCTGACCCGCGCAGGGTCCCAGTGATTGGTGGTGATCGTGTTGACGGAGACCGACCAGCGGCTGAGCCTCGACACGGCGGCGGCTCGCACGCTCGCGACGACGACCAAGACGCCTCCGCAGACGCGGGAGATCTCTCCCCGCTGGCTGCTGCGGGTGCTCCCGTGGGTGGACGTCGCGGCCGGCGTCTATCGGGTGAACCGGCGGCTGACGTACGCGGTCGGCGGCGGCCAGGTCGGCTTCGTCACCACGGGCGCCCGCTTCCGCGTCGTCCCGCCGAGCCTGGCGGAGCTGCCGCAGTTGCGCGGGCTCGCGGACGACCCCGTGCTCGACGAGCTCGCGGGCCGCTTCGAGCAGCGGGAATACGCGCAGGGCGAGGCGATCGTACGCGCCGGGCGGCCGGCCGACGAGCTGCTGCTGATCGCGCACGGTAAGGCGGCGAGGATCGGCACGGGCCCGTACGGCGACCCGGTGACGCTCGGCACGCTGGCCGGAGGCGAGCACGCCGGCGACGAGCACCAGCCGTGGGAGTTCACGCTCGAGGCGGTGACGGCGTGCACGGTGCTGGCCCTGCCCTGGACCGAGCTGCGCACGCTCGCCGACCGGTCGCCGGCGCTGAGCGCCCAGCTCGCCCGCCACCGCATCGGCAGGGCCAGACCCCAGAACAAGTGGGGCGAGGCCGAGATCGCCGTCGCCGCCGGGCACCGGGGCGAGCCCGCGCTGCCCGGCACGTTCGCCGACTACGACCCGGGCCCGCGCGAATACGAGCTGAGCGTGTCGCAGACCGTGCTGCGCGTGCACACCCGGGTCGCCGACCTGTTCAACCAGCCGATGGACCAGACCGAGGAACAACTGCGGCTGACGATCGAGGCCGTACGCGAGTCGCAGGAACATCAGCTGGTCAACAACCGTGACTTCGGCCTGCTGCACAACGCCGACCCCAGGCAGCGCATCCACACCCGCACCGGCCCTCCAGGGCCCGACGACCTGGACGAGCTGCTCTGCCGCAGGAAGAAGTCCCGCTATTTCCTCGCCCACCCCAGGGCCATCGCCGCCTTCCACCGCGAGTGCACCGCCGCGGGCCTCTATCCGGGCAGCACCGAGCTCGACGGCGCCAGGCTGACCGTGTGGCGCGGCGTGCCCATCCTGCCGTGCGACAAGATCCCGATCAGCCGGGCGGGCACCACCTCGATCCTTGTCATGCGTACGGGTGAGGAGGACCAGGGCGTCGTCGGCCTGCGCCAGAGCGGCGTGCCCGACGAGCGCGAGCCCGGGCTCAGCGTGCGGTGCACCGGCATCGACGCGCGAGCCGTCGCCTCCTACCTGGTCAGCGCCTACTACTCGGCGGCGGTCCTGGTGCCCGACGCGCTCGGCGTGCTGGAGAACGTCGAGGTGGCCCGTTGAAGAAGGAGTGACCATGAGCCAGCCGTTCGAACTGCCCGACTTTTACATGCCGTATCCCGCACGGCTCAACCAGCATCTCGAGGAGGCCCGCGACCACTCCAAACGGTGGGCACGCGACATGGGCATGCTCGAAGGCTCGGGCGTCTGGGAGGAGGCCGACCTCGACGCCCACGACTATCCGTTGATGTGCGCCTATACCCACCCTGACTGCGACGGCGCCGAGCTCTGCCTGATCACCGACTGGTACGTGTGGGTCTTCTTCTTCGACGACCATTTCCTCGAGGTGTTCAAGCGCACCGGCGACCTGGAGGGCGGCCGCACCTACCTCGACCGCCTGCCGCGTTTCATGCCGATGGGCGCCGACCTGACCATGCCGGAGCCGGCCAACCCGGTCGAGGCGGGGCTGGCCGACCTGTGGGTCCGTACGGTGCCCGGCATGTCCGTCGACTGGCGGGCCCGGTTCGCCGAGAGCACGCGCAACCTGCTGAACGAGTCGTTGTGGGAGCTGGCCAACATCAACAAGGGCCGGGTGGCCAACCCGGTCGAGTACATCGAGATGCGGCGCAAGGTCGGCGGCGCGCCCTGGTCGGCGGGGCTGGTCGAGCACGCGGTCGGGGCCGAGGTGCCGGCACGGATCGCCGCCTCGCGGCCGATGCGGGTGCTGCGTGACGCCTTCTCCGACGCCGTCCACCTGCGCAACGACCTGTTCTCCTACGAGCGGGAGGTCAGGGACGAAGGTGAGCTGAGCAACGGGGTGCTGGTGCTGGAGAAGTTCCTCGGCTGCACGACGCAGGAGGCGGCCGACGCGGTCAACGACCTGCTGACCTCGCGGCTGCACCAGTTCGAGCACACCACGTGCACGGAGCTCGGGCCGCTGTTCGTGGAGAACGCGATCGACCCGCTCAGCGCGGCCGGCGTGCTGGCCTACGTGAAGGGGCTGCAGGACTGGCAGTCGGGCGGGCACGAGTGGCACATGCGCTCCAGCAGGTACATGAACAAGCGGGCGACGGCGACCCGGCCGCTCGGCATGACGTCCCTGGTCGACCTGCTGGGAGCCAAGCGGCTGCGCAACTTCACGCATGTGCCGCACCAGAAGGTGGGGCCGTCGATCGTGCCCGAGCTCTACGTGCCGTTCGAGCTGCGGTTGTCGCCGCACCTCGACGCCTCCCGGCGTAACACCGTGGCGTGGTGCGCGGAGATGGGCATACTGGAGGCCCAACCGGGCGTGGCTGGCTCGGCGGTGTGGGACGAGGAGAAGCTGGTCGACTACGACCTGCCGCTCTGCGCGGCGGGCCTGCATCCCGACGCCTCGCTCGAAGAGCTGGACCTGGCCGCGTGCTGGCTGGCCTGGGGCACGTACGGCGACGACTACTTCCCGGTCGTCTTCGGCAGGTCGGGCAATTTCGCGGCCGCCCGGGTGGCGGTGGCCAGGTTCGGGGAGTTCATGCCGATCGAGGGCGTGCCCGCGACGTTGCCCGCGAGCGCGCTGGAGCGTTCGCTGGCCGACCTGTGGACACGCACGGCGGGGCCGATGCCGCTCGACGACCGCCGCAAACTGCGTAAGGCGATCGAGGACATGTGCGACGGCTGGTTGTGGGAGCTGGCCAACGAGCTGGCCCACCACATCCCCGACCCGGTCGACTACATCGAGATGCGCAGGCTGACCTTCGGCTCCGAGCTGACGATGAGCCTGTGCCGGCTGCGCCACACCAAGGGCATCCCGGAGGAGGTCTATGCCAGCGGGCCGATGGTGGCGCTGGCGAACGCCATGATGGACGCGGGCTGCCTGCTCAACGACATCTTCTCCTACCAGAAGGAGATCGAGTTCGAGGGCGAGGTGCACAACTGCGTCCTGGTGGTGCAGAACTTCTTCGACTGCGACTACGCGGCGGCGGTGGCCATCGTCAGCGACCTGCTGGCCTCGCGGGTGCGGCAGTTCGAGCACATCGTGGAGCACGAGCTGCCGCTCGTGTGCGACACCTTCGGGCTCGACGCGGAGGCCAGGCAGGATCTCGACGGGTTCGTGGCCGAGCTGCGCGACTGGCTGGCCGCCATCCTCAACTGGCATCGCGGGTGTTTCCGCTACGACGAGAAGACGCTGCGCCGGCACAAGGCGCCGCCGCGGTGGCGGCTGGGCGGCCCCACGGGGCTCGGCACCTCGGCGGCCGTCGTCACCGCCGGCCGGGGTTAGGTGGGGGCGTGGATGCGCGGCTGGTAATACCACCCCATCATGCGCATCAGCCGCTGCTGGTACGGCGTGACGTTGTGCAGCCGGATCCACCGTTGCGAGGGCGGCAGGGTCGGCATGACGAGCACGCGCAGGCCTGAGACGTCGATGAAGGTGAGTTCGCCGGTGTCGACGACGACGTAGGGGCCTCGGCGGCAGCGGGCCAGGGCGCCGGCCACGGCGGAGCTGTTGGTGGCGTCGATCTCACCGACCAACGCGACGTCCGGCGCTCCTGGCGCCGGGCGCACCACGATGCTCAGCTGCTCGTCCTGATAGAGCAGCAGCTCTTCGACGCCGCTCACGCTCCCCGCACCCCCCAACACGAACTCGGGGGTTGTATGCCGAAATGCTCCCTGCAGGGTATGACCACCAGGAACGTCTGGCGGTTAACCAGAACCAAGGTTACACGAGGTTTGTGGGGCTACGTAAATATCGATGTAAAAACATCGAATCGCGGGGAAATTATGACGGTTAACGCTTTCCGGACAGGCCGGGCGTGCCCGCGCCGGCTGCGGGCATGACGGACCGGCCTGTCCGGAGGCGGCGAGGTGGGCGGGAGCTCTCTCTCGCGCCGCGCCGACCAGGGGCTCGGCGCCGGTAAGGTGCCGCCACGGCTACGTGGCTACCGGTGCGGCTCAGGTCAGGGCGTACGCGGGGAGCCGCCGCCACCCCGGACGGCTCAGTTGTCGTCGCCGACGTTCTCCTGGTTGCTCAGGAGGGCGAGGTCGATGTCCTGCAGGTGACCCGCGGTGAGGACGTCGATGTACTTCACGGAGTCGTTGCCGACGTCGTTGGCCAGGGTGAGGTCGTCGAGGAGGCTCAGCTGGCTCGCGATCTGCTTGCCCTTGTTGTAGGGGTTGGGAACGTCGGCCGAGGCGCTCGTGGCCGAGAAGCCCAGCATGAAGCCCGCGATGGCTGCACCGGCAAGAATGCGACGCATCATTTCTCTACTTCTCCTTCGTCGGAATCGGCGCGGAATGCGCGTCTTCGGATTCGCTCGCACAGGGCCGCGAGTTTTCGTGAATAACAATCTCGCGCCCACCGGCACGCCGCAACCGGGCTTAGCTAAGTCAAAGTCAAATGCGCACCCCATTTCCTTGGCCGCCGTTCACGCACTGTTCGGGCACACCGGACCTGTCCCGATTTATCCGGAGTGAGACGCGCGCGATTTTTCATCTTATCGCCATACGTGCGCCCCGCATGCCCCAAGGGCGTTTCATCCCCACAGGAATGGCGGAATGCTCCCGGCGGAAACATCTCGGCGTGGACCGCACGCCGACGAGTCACGGGAGCGCTGAATATGCCATGAGAAGAACACCGCCGTCGCTGCCGATCACGCTGGCCCTGACCATTCTGGCCACCATGCATTCCGCGCCCGCGCTGGCCGCCCGAAGATGCGGCGGGCACTGGCCGGGCCATTGCCGCACCGCTGCGGACAACGCCGTCGCCGTGCGTTCGCCGGTCGGCGCCATCGCCGTGCGGGCGGCGATCGAGATGATCGGGGTCCCGTACTCGTGGGGCGGCGGCGGGGTGCGCGGGC
>NZ_SMLD01000369.1:0-1494 GCF_004352805.1 Nonomuraea mesophila | reverse complement strand
TTGTGATGGGCGTGGTTGTGGTGATCAACCCATCTACCAGGAGCTCTGCTGCGTCATGGGGCTAACCTCGGACTTGCGATCATGCTGTGACCAGGGCACTCGATGCGGAGCCTGAAATAGGTTCAGTGTGCTGGTTCAGGACATAGGAAACCCATGTCGCAGGACATAGGAAACTTCAACAGGGTGTGAGCTTCCCCCTGTTCTCCGGACACTTGACCTGAGGTCACCCTTGATCATCAGGAAGGATGTCCTCCATGCCCTCCCCACACCCTCCGGAGTTCCGGCGTCGCGCGGTCGAGCTCGCGCGCCAAGGTGACAAACCGCTCCTCCAGCTTGCCAAGGACCTGGGCGTCAGCCGCTCGTGCCTGCAGAACTGGCTGAGACAAGCCGACGCCGATGAAAACGCCGGCACCGGTGACCGGCTAACCAGCGCAGAGAAGAAGGAGCTCGCCGAGCTGCGGCGCCGCAATAAGCAGCTGGAGATGGAGAACGACATCCTCAAGCGGGCAGCGGCGTACTTCGCCCGGGAGAACGTCCTCCCAAAGTAATCTACTCGCTGGTCCGCGAACTCGCCGACGACCATATTTCGGTCGCGGTGGCCTGCCGAGTACTCCACGTGTCGACCTCGGGATATTACGAGTGGCTCGGCCGGTCCGAGCCGCCGCGCAACCTCCGCAATAAGGAACTCACCAAAGTGATCCGGCAGATCCACGCCGACTCGCGCGGCAGTTACGGCTCGCCGCGGGTGCACGCCGAACTCACGCTCGGGCTGGGTGAGAAGGTCAACCGCAAGCGTGTCGAGCGACTCATGCGCGAGGCCGGCCTGCAGGGGGTCTACCGGCGCAAGGGTCGTCGCAACCTGGTCAACCAGGCCACCGAGGAGGACCTGGTGCAGCGCCGCTTCGACGTCGAGGCACCTGATCGGCTCTGGCTGACCGACATCACCGAGCATCCCACCGGCGGAGGAAAGGTCTATTGCGCCGCCGTCATGGACGCCTACTCACGACGCGTCATCGGCTGGTCCATCGACGCGCGCCAGGATACGGATCTCGTGGTGAACGCATTAGCCATGGCTGTGGCCCGGCGAAAGCCAGACACCCGCTCAACCATTTTGCATTCCGATCACGGCACGCAAGGTGGATTCAATCGGTGCTCGCAACACCTCGTCGTTGGAGGTGTTGGTGCATGGGCATGGGCAAGAAACAGCAGGCCGTCCGGTTGTATCGCGGTCAGATCCCCTCGCCGGGACGGCCGACTGTCGCCTGGCGACAGGACCGCGTCCGGTTTTGGCAAGCTATCGCTCGAGGGGCGAGCTCGGAGGACGCCGCGGTGGAGATCGGCGTGTCACCAGCGGTTGGGACACGCTGGTTTCGCCAGGCTGGCGGGGTGGGACCATGCCTTGCCCCGACGGTGTCGGGCCGTTACCTGTCGTTCGCGGAGCGGGAAGAGATCGCGTTATGTCGTGCCCAGAAGCTCGGCGTGCGCGAGATCGCG
>NZ_SMLD01000368.1:0-1547 GCF_004352805.1 Nonomuraea mesophila | reverse complement strand
AGAGGTGTATAAGAGACAGGGCCCGGCACCCTCGACGCCCGCCCATGGCTGCGCTACGCCGCCGCCCGCCTCCGCGAGCTCGACGACCTCGCATGGGACGCGTGGGCCGCACCCGTCACCCGCCGCATGTACGAGCAGACCGCCCGCGCCCTATGCCTGCTCTACGACGGGCACCGCGTCACCGTGGTCTGCCCGTGGTGCAAAGGGCTCACCCCCGAAACCCCCGCCGGCGGCGCCTACACGTGGGCCGTCGTCACTCTGCCCGGCAACCAAATCGCGATCATCTGTTGGGGACTGTGCAACCCGCCGTTGCGCGACGTCGGCACGTGGTGGCAGGGGCAACCGTGTTGGCCCATCGGGCAATGGGAGCGCTTGGCCAAGCGTGTTCACGGCACGGCACGATAATCCGACCGGGCATCATATACATGTGAACTTACTTGTCCTAGCGGCAGAGCCCGACTGGGTTGCCCGCGGTTTCACAGCACTGGGCATTATCATCGCCGGCGCCAGCGCATTCCTCGCAAGCCGCAGCATGATCATCGCCAAACGCGCCTACGAACGCGGCCACTACGAAGTCGTCGTAGACATCGAAATTTCGGCCACCGATATCGAGATTGGTCCAGACACGATCAGCCGTCGAACCCAAACCGAGATCGTCGTCAGCAACCGCCGCATGGGCAAGGTGCAGGTCACCAGATTCCACGGACAAGTAGCCGGGGAAGAGAGCTTCGTGATCGAGGTCGTTGGCCCTGCGCTTGGGCACACCCTTGACGGCATCCAACAAGAGACGTGGTGGGCTGGAAGCAGCCACAAGAGACCAGCCTCAACACCTCACGAGGAAACCTCCCGCGTTCGGGTCGGCGCAGAACTGGCCAACAAGGAAGTGATTTGGAGCGACTGGGCAAGCATGGATACCGACGCCGCACGTCAGGTGATCCATATGCCGACGTAGGTCAGGCTGGCTTGACACCAAGCCTGTGGATAACTCATGATCGAGGCGTGTTCGGCATGCCCGGACACGTATGCCCCGCCACAGAGCGGGGCATCGGCATTTCCCGGGGGTGATCCGGCATGCCCCGCAGCCCCGGACGCACCGGCCACCGATGGCGCACCGCACGCAAAGCCGTGCTCGACGCATCCCGCCTGTGCTGGCTCTGCGGACACGACGGCGCCGCCGACGTCGACCACGAACCCGCGCTACAGATCCTCGAGGCGCTCGGCCTCGACCCGTGCGACCCGCAATACCTACGCCCCGCACACGGCGTCAACGGCTGCCCCACCTGCGGACGCAAATGCAACCAGGCCAAAGGCAACAAGCCGGGGCGGCCGGCCTCACCAACCTCCCGGGCGTGGTGAAACAAGGGGGGCACAGAGCAGGGCCCATGCGCGCCGGGGGCTGCCTACGAGGGTGGGGCAGCATACGCGCGTGGGCCCGACCCCATGCCACCCCTGCACACCACACACCCACACAGTGCACACACGCTGCCGCGCACGCACCCCGGACCCGTGGGCACGGGGCACCGGGACGGGCAGGGCGCACCCCCACC
>NZ_SMLD01000367.1:0-1577 GCF_004352805.1 Nonomuraea mesophila | reverse complement strand
CCGCAACGCCCGGCGTGGCGCCCGCCGGAGCGCCCGCCGCAGGGCGCGCCGGCGTGTTCGCTCCTGGGGCGACGCTGGCCGACGCGTACGCCGCCGCCCGGCCCGACCCCTCCGCGACCGCCGTGACCTGGCGTGACACCTCGCTGACCCACGCGGAGCTGGACGCCGCCGCCACCAGGCTGGCCCGGACCCTGACGGCCGCAGGAGTGGGGCCCGAGTCGAGGGTGGCCGTGGCGCTGCCGCGTTCGGCCGCTCTCGTCGTCGCCTTGCTCGCCGTCGTGAGGGCGGGCGGCTGCTACGTGCCGCTGGACCTCGACGCCCCGGCCGCCCGGCTGTCGTTCATCCTGGACGACGCCACGCCGGCGTGCCTGCTGACGGAACCCGGCACCCTGGCCGGGCTGCCCGGAACCAGCGTGCCGATCGTGCTGCTGGACGACGGGCCGGCCGGCGCGATGGAGGGCGGGCTGGACGGCGGGCTCGACGGCGGGCCGGATGGGGGCCTCGGCGCCGGTTCCGCATCCGCCGGAGCCGGCAACACGGCGTACGTCATCTACACCTCCGGCTCGACGGGCCCGCCCAAGGGCGTCGAGGTGACGCACCGCAACGTGCTGTCGTTGTTCGCCTCGGCCCGGGAGCTGTTCGACGTCGACCGTACGGACGTGTGGACGATGTTCCACTCCGCCGCGTTCGACTTCTCGGTGTGGGAGATGTGGGGCGCGCTGCTGCACGGCGGTCGGCTGGTGGTCGTCGACAGGGAGGTGGCCCGCGACCCGCGACGCTTCCTCGACCTGCTGCAGCGCGAGCGCGTGACCGTGCTCGGCCAGACCCCGTCGGCGTTCTACCCGCTGGCCGAGGCGACGCGGGGCGAGCTCGCCCTCCGGTACGTCGTCTTCGGCGGCGAGGCGCTGGACCCCGCCCGCCTGGCGTCGTGGCAACGCCGTCACCCCGCCGCCCGGCTGGTCAACATGTACGGCATCACCGAGACCTGCGTACACGTCACCTTCAGGGAGCTGACCCCGGAGGACACCGGGGGCGGATCCGCGAGCGTGATCGGCGGCCCGCTGCCGGGCCTCGGCGTCCACCTGCTCGACCGTGACCTGCGGCCGGTCCCGCCGGGAGAGACGGGCGAGGTGTACGTCGCCGGCGACCAGCTCGCCCGCGGCTACCTCGGCCGCCCGTCGCTGACCGCCGCCCGCTTCGTGGCCGACCCGTTCACCCCGGGCGGCCGGCTCTACCGCAGCGGCGACCTCGCGCGCCGGACCCCCGACGGCGACCTCGTCCACCTCGGACGGGCCGACCAGCAGGTGAAGGTACGCGGGCACCGGGTGGAACTGGGCGAGATCGAAACCGCGCTCCTGGAGCTGGACGGCGTGGCCGGCGCCGCGGCGGCGGTGCGCGAGGACCGGCGGGGCCGCCGGCGGCTCGTGGCCTACGTGGTCGCCCGTCCCGGCGCCCGGATCGACGTGGGGGCGGCACGGTCGCACCTGTCCCGGCTGCTGCCCCCGTACGCGGTCCCCGCGGTCGTCGTCCCGCTCCCGGCGCTGCCGCTCACCGTCAACGGCAAGCTCGACCGGGAC
>NZ_SMLD01000366.1:0-1583 GCF_004352805.1 Nonomuraea mesophila | reverse complement strand
GAGGGGGACGGCTCGCTGGAGCCGGCGGCCAGCACCGGCGGGGCGGGACTCTTGTCCGTGGAGGCGTTCCACACGACGACGCCGGCCGCCAGGCACACGGCGACCGCCCCGGAAACGGCGGCGACCAGCGGCACCCGCGCTCTCGTACGGCGCGGCGGAAGCGTGCGACGCGAATCACCACCCGCCGCCGGAGAGCCAGGCCCGCCCGGCTGGGGGCCGGAGGACGGCGGGTGACCGGGCGCGCCGTGCCGGCCACCGGCCGAATCGGGCGCGTGGCCGGGCACGCCGTGCGAGTGACCGGCGCCGTACGGATGCCCGGCACCGTGCGAAGGACCGGCGCCGTGCGAGTGACCGGCACCGTGCGAAGGACCGGCACCGTGCGGGTGACCGGCACCGTGCGGGTGACCGGTGCCGTGCGGGTGACCGGCACCGTACGGGTGACCGGCGCCATGCGGGTGACCGGCACCGTACGGGTGACCGGTGCCGTGCGAGCGACCAGCACCGTGCTGGGCACCGGGCGAATCGGGCGCGCCGGGCGGATGACCGGGTGCGGTCTCCGGCGGCGGGGGTTGCGCTCCGGCCGGGTGCGGCCGTGAGCCGCCGAGCAGGTGCAGCAGGACGTCCCGCATCCGCGGGCGGGCGTCCGGGTCCTTCGCCAGGCAGGCGTGGACGACCTGGCGCAGCGGCACCGGCAGGTCGCCGAGGAAGGGTTCCTGGTTGAGCACCCGGTTGATGACCGCGGGCAGCGAGTCCTCCCCGAACGGCGGCGTGCCCGTCCCCGCGAACACCATGACCGACGCCCAGGCGAAGACGTCCGCCGCCGGGCCGACGTACGCGCCCGCGAGCTGCTCGGGGGCCATGTACGCGGGCGTTCCGACCACGCTGCTGGTGACGGTGACCGCGGAGTCGGCGAGGCGGGCGATGCCGAAGTCGACGACGCGCGGCCCGTCCCGTCCGAGCAGCACGTTGGAGGGTTTGAAGTCGCGGTGCACGACCCCGGCCTCGTGGATGGCGGCCAGCGCCGTGGCGGTGCTGACGGCCAGGCGCTGCAGGTCGGCGCCGCGATGGGGGCCCGCCTCCTGCAGTGAGGGGCCTTCGACGTACTCGCTGACGATGTACGGACGCCCGCTCATCGACGCGTCGAGCACCTGCGCGATGCAGAACGGCTCCACGCGCCGGGCGGCGGCGATTTCCTTGGCGAAGCCGTTGCCACCGGCGACGGACTGCCGCAGCACCTTGACGGCCACCGGCCGGCCGTCGGGGGCCTGCCCGAGGTAGACGACGCCCTGACCGCCCTCGCCGAGCCGCCCGACGAGCCGGTAGGCCGCGATCGCCTCAGGATCGTCTGGGCGCAGCGGCTCGGCGTTCGGCATCGGGGACGACTCCTGTGACGGCTGGGACGGACCTCATGCACCTTAACGGGATAAATCCGGATGTGTGGGCGTGTTACATGATCGACGCGCGTCGGCCGGCGACGCCATCCGCCGCCACCGCACGGCCGCGACGGCAGCGAGCCGCTCCGGTGACCGACCCCAGCGACCCAACCCCAGCGACCGGCCCCAGTGGCCCAACCCCAGCGACCC
>NZ_SMLD01000365.1:0-1595 GCF_004352805.1 Nonomuraea mesophila | reverse complement strand
ACCCCGAACCCGCCCTGGCCCTCGCCGGGCTGCTCACCTGACGGGCCTCCCCGTTCCGGGGAGCAAAAAGGGGCCTCGCCGTACGTCGTGGTGTGCGGCGAGGCCCTCCCGTCCCCGGTCGTGGGCGATGGTGCGTACGGGGTCAGCCGAACACGCGCGCGACCGCCGGGATGCGGCGCAGCACCAGCCAGTCCAGCAGCAGCACCGCCGCCATCGTGACGCCCGCCAGCGGGAACAGCAGGCCGAGCAGCGCCATGATGGCCATCACGCCGTACGCCGTGCGCCGGTTCGTGGCGCGGGCGGGGGCACCGGCCCGGCCGCGCGGGCGGCGCTTCCACCACATCCACGCCCCGGTGACCACCAGCGTGATCAGGGTCAGGCAGGCACCGAGCATGACGACCAGGTTCGCGGTCCCGTACCTGCGGCCCTCGTGCAGCGCGATGCCCTGCTCGACGGCCTTGGCCATGACGCCGTACTCGTCCCAGCCGTACGAGATGAGCACGCGGCCGCTGTACTGGTCGACGTGGAGGGTCTGCGCGGCCGACGGGTCGCGGCGGTGCTCGGCCACGATCGTGTAGACGCCGCGCGGCCCGTCGGGCAGCAGGACCTTGACGTCGCACTCGGCGGCCGGGCACTGCCTGATCCGCGGCTTGGCGGCGGTCAGGGCGGCCTCGACGGGCAGGGCGCCGGGCTGCAGCACACCGGCCGTGCTCCCGTGCCCGGCGTGCTCGTCATCGGAGGGCGGTACGGGAAGGCGTTCCGCGGCCCAGGGCACCTTGGCGTCCGGGTGGTCGGACAGGTCGCCGGACAGGGGCGGGGTGGAGGTGTTCGGGTAGTCGTCCGCGCTGGGGGTCGTGGATCCGGTGGAGGCCTGGACGCGCTTCAGATTCTCACCCCACACGCCCGACCACGGCAGCCCGGACAGGACGAGGAACACCACCACCGCGCCCCCGCCGACGCCGGTCACGATGTGCACGCGGCGCAGCCGGCCGCGGCCGGACCTGGCGGGCTTCGCGCGGGTACGCCGGCCGCTCCACCACAGGTACGTGCCCGTGGCGACGAGGATCAGCGCCCAGCACGCGGCGATCTCCACGATCCGGTCGCCGACCGTGCCGGACATCAGCTCACCGTGGATCGTCCGTACGACGCGCATGAACGTGGCCGAGTCGTCGATCTGGCCCACGACCTGGGCGGCCGCGGGGTCGACGTACACCGAGATGCCCTCGGCGAACGGGCCTGACTCCGAGCCCTGGAGGATGACGCGGGTGGTGCGGTCGGGGGACGTGGGCGGTATGACGGACATGACGGGCGTGCCGGGAAGCGTCCTCTGCGCGGCGGCGATCTGCTCGGACAGGGGGCGGGGCGTGGTGACGGGTTCGGCGAGGGCGCGTACGTCCTGGTAGCGCCACGCCTCGAACGGCTCCTTGAACAGGTAGATCGAGCCCGTGACGGCGAGGACCAGCAGGACGGGGGCCACGAACAGGCCGGCGTAGAAGTGCCAGCGCCAGACGACCCGGTACCGCTGGGAGGAGGTGGGGGAGGGTGCTGCCGCGGGCCGGGAGGCGTCCGGCCGCGCTTGGACAGAGGTCTGTCTC
>NZ_SMLD01000364.1:0-1658 GCF_004352805.1 Nonomuraea mesophila | reverse complement strand
GCGGCGGGTCGTCTTCGCGGCGCCGGTCGTTCCGGGGCGCGAACCAGTCGCGCTCGTCGTTCGTACTCATCCTGCGCTCACTTCTTGTCCAGCGAGTAGACGTCCTGCGCTGAGGCGGCGAGCCGGCGCGCGCCCGCTTCGTCGAGGCCGAGGTCGACCTCCACCTCCGGCTGGTACGTCTCCACGATGAAGGCCGTGGGAAGCCCGAACACGACCCGCGCTCCCGGCAGCGCCGAGGCGGGGACCTCGAAGAAGTACCGGCCGCTGACCCAGATGTCCGGCTGCACCCAGACGTTCGACAGGGTCTCGGTGCTGTCGACGCGGTCTGTGGCGCTGAACTTCTTGCCGTCCTCGGTCATCAGCACCGGCTGGCCCAGTTTGTACGGCTTGAGGCTGGACTTGGCCGAGGCGCTGACGACGAGGAAGAGGTGGTCGGTGCCGATGGTCTTGCCGGTGAGGCTCTTGATGGACTTGGCGGTGACGTACGAGTCGAGCCGTGCGGTGAAGCGCTTGGCGTCGACGTCCTCGCCCTTGGCGCCCACGTAGGTGAGGGGCAGGTTCTGCTCCCCCTCGTCGAGCGAGACGGTCTGCAGCAGGACGGCGGCCCCTGCCAGCACAAGCCCGGCGACGGCGTTGAGCAGCCGTGAGGTGTTCGCGGGGCGGCGCCCACCTCGCCGGCCGCGGCGCGCGGGCGCAGCGGATGATCTTTGTTGTGTGGCGGTCACGCTCCGTCACCTTCCTTGACCGGCAAGGTCACCCTGGCCTTGATCTCGGGGAGCCACTTGTCGCCTGCTTCGGTGGCGACCATCTTCCAGCGGGGGGTGACGTTGTTGAAGTCGGGTTCCCACTCGAAGGAGGCCACGTCGAGGGTGATCTGCTTCGGCGGCGGGTCGGTGTCCTTGAGCCGGTAGCGCAGGACGACCTGGCTGGTGACCCCGGGGTGGAGCTGCCGGGTCGTGCCTCCCTTGCCTTGAGCGAAGGTGTTGGGGCCCGCATCCTCGGGAAAGGCAGGATCGATCTTGATCAGTGAGCCGGCGAAGGAGGCGAGCGTGAAGGCGGTTTCGAGCTTCTGCGGCGGGCTGCCGACCGAGGCGGTCTCGTCGCCGTTGTTCCTGACGTCGAAGATCACATCGACGAAGCGCTTGTCCTCCTGGAACCGGCTCTGGGCACGCTCCACCGTCACGCGGGACTCGACGACCTTGGTGGTGAACTGGCCCTGGTCGATCACCGCGCCCTGGCCCAGTGCCTCCGGCTCCTCGGGGGCTTCGCGCAGCCCGCCGAGCAGGGCGGTGATGCCGACGGCCGTGAAGGCGGTCAGCGCGATTGCGGGCACCACTACGGGGCGTCTGGGCCTCTCACTGCTGCCGCCGGAGGGTTCCGTCATGGATAAGGATGGTAATAGGTCTCGCTTGTCTCATCTGCCGCAATGCTCCCATCGGAGTGGTCGAATTGCCGAGAAACCCTGCCACTACGGGGCTTGTAACTCATACGCTGGCACGGAACGGAAAGGGCTGACCCCAACTCCTAATGACATATCGGCGGCCGGAGGGTCACGTGGCGGACGTGTATCCCGAGCATGCCCAGCTCCAGGCGGACCGCATCTACCTGGGCTGGCAGTACATCCTGCTGCATCCCGACCCGGGCCCGCCCCCCAAGCG
>NZ_SMLD01000363.1:0-1736 GCF_004352805.1 Nonomuraea mesophila | reverse complement strand
ACCCTGAGCTCGCCCACACCGAGCCCGCCCGCGTGGCGGCCGCCTGATGGGCAGGTCTCCCGTCCGCAGGCCGGTCGGGGCGATCACGAGGGGGACGACCGGGCACAACCGGCTGCGGCGGTCCGACCGCTGGCTCGCGGCCGTGCACGGCGGGCTGCTGCGGGCCGCGGCCCGCCCCCTGGTGGTGGACCTCGGCTACGGCGCCTCCCACACCACGACGCTTGAGCTGTTCACCCGGTTACGCCAGGTGGCGCCGGAGGTCGAGGTGGTGGGCATCGAGATCGACCCGGCCCGGGTGGCGGGGGCGAAGCCGTACGAGCGGGAGGGGCTGACGTTCCGGCTGGGCGGCTTCGAGCTGCCCGTGGCCCGCCCGCCGACGCTGGTGCGGGCGTTCAACGTGCTCAGACAGTACGAAGAGGGCGAGGCCTGGCACTACTGGGACGTGCTCCGAGGCGGCCTGGCCCCCGGCGGCGTGCTCGTGGAGGGCACCTCGTCGGAGAACGGGCGGCGCGCGGTCTGGGCCGGCGTGTCCGAAGAGGGGCCGGGCACGATCACCTTCTCCGCCCGGTTCGACGCCTTCGAGCGCCCGTCCGACCTGGCCGACCGGCTGCCCAAGACCCTGATCCACCGCAATGTGCCGGGTGAGCGGATCCACGCGTTCCTACGGGACTTCGACCACGCCTGGGCGGTGAGCGCACCCTACGGGGCGCACGGGCGGCGGCAGCGGTGGCTGGCCGCCGTGCGCGTCCTCGCCGCGTCGTGGCCGGTGCCCCTGCGTCCGCCGCTGGGCGGGCCCGCGAGGTGGCGGCTCGGCGAGCTGACGCTGCCGTGGGCGGCGGTCGATCCCCGCTAGGCGGTTCGGAGCCGGGAGGCGAACGCGGTGTAGGCCCGGTCGTCGAACAGCACGAACCGGACGTCCGCCACGGACGTCTCCGCCTGCCGCACCGCCTCCAGGGCGATCCGCGCCGCGTCGTCGACGGGCCAGCCGTAGATGCCGGTGGAGATCGCCGGGAAGGCCACGGAACGCGCCCCCAGCGAGTCGGCCACCCGCAGGGACTCCTGGTGGCAGGAGGCCAGCAACTCGGAGCGGTCCTGCGACCGGGAGTGGACCGGTCCGACGGTGTGGATCACCCACCGGGCCGGCAGCCGGCCCGCCGTCGTGGCGACCGCCTGCCCGGTCGGCAGGCCCTTGCCGTAGCGGGAGGCCCGCAGCCGCCTGCACTCGTCGAGGATGTCCGGCCCACCGCGGCGGTGGATCGCGCCGTCCACGCCCCCGCCGCCCATGAGGGAGGAGTTGGCGGCGTTGACCACGGCGTCGACCCGCTGCTCGGTGATGTCGCCGAGAACCAGCGTGATCTCCATCCTCCCGAGCGTGCCCGCCGCCGGGCTGGCTAATCTCGGCGGTTATGACCGTCGCCAAGTCCGTGCTGCTGTTCGTGCTGGCCGCGCTCGCCGAGATCGGCGGCGCGTGGCTGATCTGGCAAGGGGTGCGCGAGCACCGCGGCGCCGTCTGGATCGGCGCGGGCATCGTCGCGCTCGGCCTGTACGGCTTCGTCGCCACGCTGCAGCCGAGCGCCGACTTCGGCCGGGTGCTCGCCGCCTACGGCGGGGTCTTCGTGGCGGGCTCGCTGGCCTGGGGCATGGTCGTCGACGGGTTCAGACCCGACCGCTGGGACGTCACCGGCGCGCTGATCTGCCTGCTGGGCGTGGCGGTCATCATGTACGCCCCCCGCGGC
>NZ_SMLD01000362.1:0-1919 GCF_004352805.1 Nonomuraea mesophila | reverse complement strand
GGCGTGCCTCGTGCCGGGCTCCGCGGCCTCGTGCCGGGCGGGGCGGGGCGGTGTCAGTGAACGATGGCCAGCATCACGTCGGAGGCCGAGGGCCGTTCGTCCGGACGCTTGTTGAGGCACGCGCCCACGATCGCGCGTAAGGCGGGCGGCAGCGGCGACAGATCGGGCTGGACCGTGAGCAGCCGGTTGAACACGGCAGGCACCGTGTCCTCCCCGAACGCGGGCCGGCCCGTTGCCGCGAAGATGATGGTCGAGGCCCAGCTGAACACGTCGGAGGGCGGGCCCACGGTCTCTCCCGACAACTGCTCGGGCGACATGTAGGGAGGCGTGCCGACCATCTTTCCCGTCGTCATGGTCACCTGGTCGAGCGCCTTGGCGATGCCGAAGTCGATCACGCGGGGCCCGTCGTGCCCGATCAGCACGTTGCTCGGCTTGAAGTCGCGATGGACGATGCCCGCCTTGTGGATGGCCGCCAGCGCCCCGGCCGTGGCCAGCGCCAGCCGGGTCAGGCCGTCCTCGTCGCGTGGCCCGTGCTTCTTGACCAGCTGCTCCAGCGACGGGCCGTCGACGTATTCGCTGACGATGTAGGGGTGCTGGCCGGAGATGCTGACATCGAGGAGCCGGGCTGTGGAGAACGTCGCCACCCGCCGGGCCGCGTCGACCTCCCGTGCGAACCTCTTGCGCGCCATCTCGTCGACCAGGTCGTGCAGCACCTTCACCGCGACCCGCGTCCCGTTGGGCGCCGTCGCCAGGTAGACCGCACCCTGCCCGCCCCGTCCGAGCTCCCGCACAACCCGGTAGTGGCCCACCCACTCGGGCTGCCCGGGGCGCGGCCGATGGTGCTGACCGGGGGAGGTGGTGCGCCTGTGCACCTCCATGGGCCGGTGCGGAGGAGGGGGGGTCGCTCTGAGGCGGGCGCGTACCATGTGGGGCACGAGGAAAGCCGAGTGCACGCCCCCTCCGCACCAGCTGAGCAGCAGGCCCAGCGTGACCATGACGGCCAGGGGCTCCGGGATGTCCGCGAACTCCGCGTAGGAAACGGCCGAGATCATGAACGAGCCGATGCCGACGAGGTAGACGCACGCGGCGACGAAGTGCCAGACGTTCCGCAACCAGTAAGCCGCGAACCCGATGGTGACCGGGGTCGCCAGGCCGCAGGTGAACAGGGGCAGGCAGGCCCACAAGACGGCGGCCGCCCACCTCCCGCCACTGGGACGGACCGAATGGCTATGTTGCATGGCGGAGAGACTATCGTTCAGCGACCGGTTGATATCGGGCGAGTGCACAGGTTGTGGATAACCATCTCTCGGCCTGTGGATAGCTGTGGAAAAACTGGGGACAATGCTCTGGCTCATTCACGTGCGAGGCCAAGTGCGTCATGATGTTGAACATGGGGCGGATACCGGGAGTCGGACTGGCGAAAGGGCTGTCCATCACCCTTCGCCACATGCTGCGTAAATCGGTCACGCAGCAGTATCCCGAGGTCAAGCCCGCTCTACCGCCGCGGAGCCGGGGCGTTATCGCCCTGGTTGAGGAGAACTGCACCTCCTGCATGCTCTGTGCCCGGGAATGCCCCGATTGGTGCATCTACATCGACTCGCACAAGGAGACCATCCCGGCCCCCGAGGGCGGCCGCGCGCGCCAGCGCAACGTCCTCGACCGCTTCGCCATCGACTTCTCCCTGTGCATGTACTGCGGCATCTGCATCGAGGTCTGCCCGTTCGACGCCCTCTTCTGGTCGCCCGAGTTCGAGTACGCCGAGGGCGACATCCGCAACCTTCTCCACGAGAAGGACAAGCTGGCCGCCTGGACCGAGACCGTACCGCCGCCTCCCGCCCACGACCCGGGCGCCGAGCCGCCGAAGGAACTCACGGCCGCCCCCCGCCGCCCGGCCGCCGGCCGCGCCACCCGTACCACGC
>NZ_SMLD01000361.1:0-1945 GCF_004352805.1 Nonomuraea mesophila | reverse complement strand
GCCACCCCCAACGCCCGATCCGCCAACTCACCGTAAGAAACACACCCACCCGCAGCGATCAGCGCCACCCGATCCGGCTCCACACGCGCACGCGCGAAGAACTCACCATGCAACACCCCATCCGGCACCCGCCCCGCCGTCGCGTTCACCCGCTCCCGCACCACCCCCTGCTCAACAGGAAGCAACGCAGGCACCTCAGCCGACCAATCACCCTCCGCCAACCACTCCAGCAACCCCCCGTACGCCCCGAACATCGCATCCAACACCCCGGGCGCGAACAACTCCTCCACCGCGTCCCACCGGACCAGCAGTTCGCCGTCGATCTCGCCGACCTGGCTGTCCAGCCAGACCTGCGGCGTCTGCGACACGCCCCAGACCTGCTCGCCGAACGACGGCCCGGCCATGCCCTCGCCGGTGACGCCGAGCGTGCTGGTGAACACGACCGGCATGGTCATCTCGATCGCGGCGTTCCGCCTGGCCAGCTCGCGCATCACCCAGACCGCCGAGACCTCGCCGTGTTCCAGGCCGCGCCAGACCTCTTCCTGCAGCTTGCGGGCTCCGTCCAGCCAGCCGGCGCCCTGCCGGTAGCCGACGAGCAGCAGCGAGGTGAAGTCGCCGAGCACGCGGTGGATGTCGGGGTGGACCTCGCGCCGGTCGAACAGCGTGAGGTTGAGCGTCAGCTCCTTCTGGGCGCTCCACGTGCCCAGCACCTCGCCGAACGCCGCCGCCAGCACGGTGGCGGGGGTGAGCTCGTGCCGCCGGGCCAGGTCGTTGATCGCCTGCCACCGGGCGGCGGGCAGCCGCAGCTCGCGCCGTACGAACCTGGGCCGGTCGATCAGCGCGGGGTCCACGCGGAGCGGCAGTTGCGGGGCGGGCGGCAGTTCGGGCAGCTTGGCCGCCCAGTAGTCCTTGGCCGTCTCGAACACGGCGGGGTCAGGCGTCTGCGCGAGCAGGTAGTCGCGGAACGACGCCCCGATCGGCGGCAGGACCGTGTCAGGGTCGTGGTAGAGCAGGTCGAGCTCGGCGAAGAAGACCATCATGCTCAGCGCGTCGACGATGATGTTGTCGAAGCTGACGCCGAGCCGCACCCCGCCTTCGTGGCGTACGGCCCGCGCGTCGAACAGCGGCCAGGCCGACACGTCGAGCACCTGGTGCGACATCTGCTCCCGCATGGCCTCGACGCTGCCGGCGGCGGCGATGGTGAAGCGGGGCACCTCCGGCAGGATGCGCTGGAAGCCGTTCTCGTCGAAGACGGCGCGCAACATCTCGTGCCGCTCGATGAGCAGGTTCCACGCGGTTTCCAGCCGGTCGAGGTCGATGTCGCCGTCGAACTCGGTGTAGAAGTGGCAGCCGACGCCGCCGAGCGTGAAGTGCTCGGCCCGGCCGAGCCAGTAGGCCCGCTGCACCTCGGTGGGCGGGAAGGGGTCGTGCCGGTGCGCGAGGTCCGGGGCGAGGGCCGGGGCCTGCGGAGCCGCCTCGCCGAGGGTGAGGGTGGCCGCGAAGTCCGCCAGCACCGGCGTCTGGAACAGCAGGCTGAGCCGGGCGTCGGTGATGCCTTCTGCGCGCAGGCGGGCGATCATGCGGGTGGCGAGCAGCGAGTCGCCGCCCAGGGTGAAGAAGTTGTCGCTGCGCCGCACGCCGGGACGTTCGAGCAGGTCGGCCCAGATGGCGGCGAGCACGGTCTCTGCGCGGCCGACGGGCGGCTCGTACGCCGTGCTCTCCGGCAGGTCGGCGACGAGGGCGGTGAGCGCGGATCTGTCGATCTTGCCGTTGGCGGTCAGCGGTAAGGAGTCCAGCGTGGTGATCGACGGGGGGATCGCGTACGCCGGTAGCCGGTCGGCCAGGAACGAGCGCAACCCGGTCTGGTCCACGTCACCAGGGGTGACGAACGCGGCCAGCCGGCGTTGCCGCCGGTCCCCCACCGCGACCGCCACCGCCCGTCCCA
>NZ_SMLD01000360.1:0-1948 GCF_004352805.1 Nonomuraea mesophila | reverse complement strand
GTTTCGCTCCGTCCTGTTCCCGCCCGTCCCGCCTCCGCCCGTTCTGCCTCCGTGCGGCCAGTCTCCGTGCGGCCAGTCTCCGTCTGCTCTGCCCAGTTCCTGGCCAGGTCGGCGGTGGTGGTGCGGCTCGCGAGCAGGCCGATGGTGTGCTTCATCACGGCCCGTGCGTAGTCGTCGGGGATGCCCGCCACCGCGTCCTCGACCACGGTGACCCGGTAGCCCAGGTTGACCGCCTCCAAGGCCAGCCCGGGGATGCCGAGGTTGAGCGAGACCCCGGCCGCGACGACGGTCGTGACGCCCAGCGAGCGCAAGGTCGTGTCGAGCGAGGTGCCGGTGAACGGGGAGAAGCCGTGGTGACGCCGGCTCTCCAGGTCGCCGGCGTCCCACAGGTCGGGGACGACCTCGGTGGCGGGCGTGCCCTCCAGCATGTGCCCGGGGTCCTTGAGCAGGGAGACGATGAACGGGCAGTTGCCGGTGTGGGAGCCGGCCCGGTCGGGGCGGAAGGCGGCCGTGCAGTGGATGACCGGGATCGCGGCCGCCCTGGCGGCGTGGAGGAGGCGGGCGGCGTTGGCGATGACGTCGTGGCGGGTGCACGCCTCCACCAGCTCCGGAAATTTCGTGAGATCGCCGACGACGCCCCGCTGCATCTCCATCACCAGGACGGCTACCCGCTCCACCGGCGACCTCCGCATCATCGTTAGCCGAGCGCTTGCTTGGGAACCGTCGATCAGCATAACACCGGCCCTCCCGCCGTCATCCGCGATTGACGTGGGGCGAAATTTCTGGACTCGTGACAACCGGAACCCCGGGTGAGACCGTCGAATCGAAGACGGCTGCCTGATGGGGGTAGGACTTGGTCCCTGGTTACCGTGAAGTTCGCCAGCTCGGCGCCGGCCGTACCGGCCGCGTGTTCCTCGCCACCTACCAGCAGACCGGCGCCTACGTCGCGATCAAGTATCTGAACGCCACGCTGCGCCGGGACACCGAGTTCATGGACCGCTACCGGTCCGACACCCACGAACTCGTCGAGATCGACGACCCGAACGTCGTCAAACTGTACGAATACGTCGAAACCCAGGCTCGGGCCGCCATCGTCATGGAGCTGGTGGACGGCGTCACGCTGCGCACCCTGCTCACCGAGCACCACAGGACCAGCCCCGAGGCGGCCCTCGCCGTACTGAAGAGCACGCTGCTGGCCCTGGCCGCCGCTCACGAGCGTGGCGTGCCGCACCGCGACGTCAAGCCGGAGAACATCCTCGTCCAGGCCGACGGCACCACCAAGCTGGCGGATTTCGGCGTCGTGGTGCACGCCGAGGAGCCCGGCGTGCCCGCGGGCAGCCCCGAGTACATGGCGCCGGAACTGTGGACCCAGGGCAGGGCGGGCCCGCCCGCGGACGTGTACGCGGCCGCGTGCGTCCTGTTCGAGGCGGCCAGGGGGCGGCCGCCCTACCGGGCGTACAAGGAAGGCGGGAACGGCGAGCTGGACGTGCCCGCACTGCGGGACGAACACCTGGTGGAGCCGGTGCCCGTCGAGGTCGCCCCCGACACGCTGCGCGACCTGCTCAGGCGGGGGCTCGCCAAGGACCCGGCGGTGCGGTACGCCTCCGCCCGGCAGTTCGCGGCGGAGCTGGAGGAGGACGCCGTCGCCGCGTACGGCCCCAACTGGGAGAACCGCGGTCGCCGCCACCTCGCCGAGCTGGCCACCCTGCTCGCCCTCCGCTTCCCGCTGGCCAGGACCGACCACGCCGCGACTGCCGCGTCCCGCATCCGCGACCGCATGCCGAGGGTGCCCCGGCTGCCTCCGCACCTGTGGGTGGCGGGCGCGACGGTGGTCGCCGTGGCGATCTCGCTCATGATGTCGGGCGGCCGGCTGCCCCCTGGGCCCGGCGCGATCCTCATGCCACCGCCGGAGACGCAGAGCGTGCAGGAACCGACCCCCGCCGACGCC
>NZ_SMLD01000035.1:0-67440 GCF_004352805.1 Nonomuraea mesophila | reverse complement strand
CCCTCCGCCCATGCGGTCCCCACAGGCCCCGCCGTCCTCCCAAGCTCCTCCATCTCGGCCCCGGGCGAACGGCGGCGTTGCCGCCGGCGAGGACGCCTCCCGAGGCAGTGCCACACCGCTACGTGCCCGAAGTGGCAGAGGTGCCGCCGGTGGGGGAAAAGGGGTGGCGGCGCGGCGTGTGCGCCGGGCGCTGGCCGAGGCCGGTGAGGCCGAACGCGGGTCGCTGATCCTCACGCTGTCACCCGACGAGGCGGCGGTGCTGCTCGCCGAGCGGTGGACGTTGTTCACGACCGCCGCGGTGGAGGAGATGTGCCGCGAGGCGGCCAGGAGTGCGACGATCCTGCAGATGTTGCTCCCGTCCCGCGCGGGCTGGCTGCTGAACCAGGTGCGCGATCCGCACCTGGTGGCGAGGGTGGTCCTGGAGATGGGCGTCCACCACCGCGGGCTGGTGCTCGACCAGATGCACGATCGGCATTCCGCGGCGGCGATCGAGGCGATGGCGGCCATCGACGTCCGGCGGACCGGGCTCGCCGTCGCCGCGATGCACAAGGACCCGGCGAGTCAGGCACTGAGCCGCCTTCCGCCCGCCACGATCGCCGGGTTGCTGGCGCAGACGCCGCCGGCCTGCCGCGACAGCCTGGTGCCGCTGTTGCCGTCAGGGGTCCGCGAGGAGGTGGCGCGGCGGCTGGCTCGAAGAGGTTGAGAACCGGACACGCACCCTGCGCGAATCCGGAGGCCGCGCCCGTAGCGGCTGCGATCTCGGGGCCGGAGGCCGAGGCCGTGGTGGCTGCGGCCTCCGGCTCGGCGGGCTCAGCCGGACAGGTGGTGCCTGGCGGAGGCGTTGTCCGGCGGGGTCAGGTCCTCCAGGATCGCGTCGATGGGCGCGTCGGCGACGTCCGCGCTGGGCCGGGAGAGGAAGACGTTGACGTGATACTCACCGGCCGCTTCCTTGCCGGTGGGGTCGAGGCCCTGCTCGGCCAGCGCCCGCAGGGCGAACTCCTGCTCCATGTCGTCGGCGAACCGCCGCTGCGGGAAGGTGGCGTCCTCCAGTTGCTCCGTGACGAGGCCGTGGCGGGCGAGCGTGTCGGCCACGGGGGCGAAGTCGACCGTACGCAGGCAGAGGGCGGCGAACCATGGACGGCGATCGGATGAGGTGCAGTCGAGCAGGCGGTCGATCGACCGGTCGGTGATGTAGCCGATGCCGCCGGTGACGGTGATGAGGTCGGCCTCGCCCATGATCTTCGCCAGCTCGGGCGACGGGTCGTTCTGCTCCAGGTTGTCGGACGCCCCGACGTCCAGGAGTCCCACCTGTACGGCGTAGTCGACGGCTGACGAGGCGGTGTCCAGGCCGACCACCCGTGGGGCGGCCCGCCGCCGGTGGCTCCGGTAGAAGCCGCGGTCCTCGTCGATGAGCTCGTCCGTGGCCAGGTGGGCCACCGGATCGTCGCCGTAGTGGTCGTAGAGGTGGTCGAGCGTGAGGTCGCATTTCATCAGCGCCGCGTTCACGCCGTACGAACAGCACAGGTCCACGACGGTCGGGGAGTCGACGTCGAGCGCGTCGAGCACTCTGAGGAAAACCTGCTGCCCGTGATGGGGGACAGCGTAGTCCAGGCTGCCCAGGCGTTCGTAGTACGCCCGAGGATCTGGACGATCGTAAATGTCGTTGAAGTCGGCCTTTACCAGCTTCCGGTCAGTCATCTGATCGTCTGCTCGCACACTCTGCCTCTCTGGGTGGCTGTGTCACTACAGGGACAAACGACCCGTTTAACGTATCACGTGTGATAAATCCCGATTTAGTGGGATTTCCGCTGGGTGGAAGTGCGGCAGGCCAGGGCCGCCCTACACGTCAGGGGAACCGGGCCGGTCGAGCCCGGCCGTGAGCTCGGCGATGGCCGCGTCGCACTGCCGGCCGAGCAGGGCGGTGGCCGACCCGTGGTCCAGGCCCGCCGCCTGGTCGAGCCACCGGTCGAGGACGACGTGGAGCGCCGCCAGGACGGCGGCCGCGCACACCGCCGGATAGAAGCCGTCGCGCCCCGGGGGATCGACGCGCTCGGCGATCGCCTCGGCGAGGGCCTGCTCCTGGGAGGCGAGCACGGCCAGTTGCTGCGGCATCAACGACGGTTCGCGCCGGATGAGCCGCAGCGCCTCGATGTGGTCGTGGCTGACGGCGTCGCCCTCGTTGAGGACGGTCACCACCGCCTCACGGAACGCCCGCAGCACCGACTCCGCGCGCGGCCGGGCCCTGAACTGGGCGATGAGCTGCTCCGCGGCCGCCGACACGGGCGCGACCATGGCCTCTTCCTTGCTGGAGAAGTAGTTGAAGAAGGTCCGCAGCGCGGTGTCCGCCTCGTCGGCGATCTGCTCGACCGTGACGTTGTCGACGCCGTGGCGCAGGGCCAGGCGCAGGGCAGCGTCGCGGAGCGCGGCCCTGGTCGCCTGCTTCTTGCGTTCGCGGCGGCCGAGGACCGGCGGCGCGGCGCCGGCGTGCTCGCTCATGTCATCACGGCGCGCCTGACGCTCTCGCGGAGCAGGGCGCGACGCTGCTCGTGCACGTCGGAGGGCTCGTCGGCGGTCGCGGCGTAGACGTTGCTGACCGGCGACCAGGCCATCGACATCGCGATGACGAGGGCCATCACGTCGAACGGGTCTCCAGGGCGTACGGCGCCTGCTTCCTGTGCCTCGGCGATGGAGCGCAGCTTGTGCTGGTCGAGGCGGTCGGTGTCGGCCACGAGGTGGCCGGAGGGGCGCCGCTCCAGGCGGGCCCAGGTGGCCAGCCTGATGAGGTCGGGGCGGCGGAGGTATTCGTCGTAGAGGCGCACGGCCCAGCCGGCGAGGTCGGTGGCGTCGATCGGGACGACGTTGGTGATCCGTTCGAGCGAGCCGAAGAAGATGGCGTCGAACAACCCTTCCTTGCTGCCGAAGTAGGCGTAGAGCTGCGCCTTGTTGGTGCGTGCGGCCGCCACGATGCGCTCGATGCGCGCCCCGGCGATGCCGTGCTCGGCGAACTCCTCGGTCGCCGCGTCGAGGATGCGGCCGCGGGTCGCGGCGCCCCGGGACGTCAGCGGCTGGTCGGCCATGCCGGCGAGCTTATCAAACAGAACAGTCGGTTTGCCGGGAAGGCGTCCAGCATGCCACCCTGAAAAAAACCGAACAGTCTGTTTATAGGAGCCCGGTATGAGAACCACCGTGGGATGGCGCGCGGACGGCCCCGCGACGACGCTGCGCAAGGCGTCCCTGCGACGACGCGACCTGCGTCCCGGTGACATCGCGGTCCGCGTGGACCACTGCGGCGTCTGCCACACCGACCTGCACGCCGTCCGCGCCCCCCGCGAGGCCGGAGCGTCCGTCGTGCCCGGCCACGAGTTCACCGGTGTGGTGACCGAGACCGGGGCCGGGGTCACCCGATTCGCCGCCGGCGACCCCGTCGCGGTCGGCAACATCGTCGACGCCTGCGGCACGTGCGCCATGTGCCGCGCCGGCCAGGAGAACTTCTGCCACGAATTCCCGACCCTGACCTACGGCGGCACGGACCGCCACGACGGCTCGGCCACCCTCGGGGCCTACTCCCGCGAGTACGTCGTCCGCGACCGCTTCGCCTACCCGCTGCCGGCGGGCCTCGACCCGGCCGCCGCCGCCCCGCTCCTCTGCGCCGGGGTCACCGTGTGGGAGCCGCTCAGCGCGCTCGGCGTGGGGCCCGGCACCCGCGTCGCCGTGGCGGGGCTGGGCGGGCTCGGCCACCTCGCGGTCAAGCTGGCCGTGGCGCTGGGCGCCGAGACCACGGTCATCACCAGGTCGGCGGGCAAGGCCGGCGACGCGCGCAGGCTCGGCGCCCACGACGTGCTCATCTCCTCGGACCCGGACCGGACGGCGGGTTCGCGGGACCGGTTCGACGTCGTCATCGACACCGTCTCCGCTCCCCACGACCTCGCCCCCTACCTGCGGCTCGTGGCCATGGACGGGACCCTCAGCCTCGTCGGGCACCTCGGCCAGGTCACCCTGCAGGCGATGGACCTGCTGGTCGGGCGCAAGAAGCTCAGCTCCGCGGGCAGCGGCGGCCGGCCCGGGACCGCCGCCCTGCTGGACTTCTGCGCCGCGCACGGCGTCACCGCCGACGTCGAGGTGCTCCCGTCGGCGCGCGTCAACGAGGCCCTCGACCGCCTCGAACGCAATGACGTGCGCTACCGCTTCGTCCTCGACCTGTCCGACCTGTCGTGAACCCCGGTCGTCACCCGGCGGCCTGCGGGTAGTGGCAGGCCGCCGGATGGCCGTGGCCGCGGTCGGCCAGCTCGGGCGCCTGCTCGACGCAGGCGCGCCGTTCCTCCGTGGTGAGCTGCGCGAACGTGGGACAGCGCGTACGGAACCTGCACCCGCTCGGCGGGCTGACCGGGTTCGGCATGTCCCCTTCGAGCACGATGCGCTCGCGAGCCCTGATCCGTTCCCGCCGCGGGTCGGGCACGGGGATGGCCGAGATGAGCGCCCGCGTGTACGGGTGCGCGGGCCGGTCGAACAGCTCGTCCCTGTCGCCGATCTCCACCACGCGGCCCAGGTACATCACGGCGACCCGGTGCGCGATGTGCCGCACCACGGACAGGTCGTGGGCGACGAAGAGGTAGGCGAGGCCCAGCCGCTGCTGGAGGTCCTCCAGCAGGTTCACCACGCCGGCCTGGATCGACACGTCGAGAGCCGACACGGGCTCGTCCAGGACGAGCAGCTCGGGCCGCATCGCCAGCGCCCGGGCGATGCCGACGCGCTGCCGCTGCCCACCGGAGAACTCGTGCGGGTAGCGGTTGCCGTGCTCGGGGTTGAGCCCGACGTCGGCGAGCAGCTCCCGCACCCGGTCGGGCCCGTCCTGCCGGTAGGTGCCGTGGATGCGCAGCGGTTCGGCGATCGCGTCGCTGACCGTCATGCGGGGGTCGAGGGACGCGTACGGGTCCTGGAAGACGATCTGGATACGCTGCCGCAGGCGGCGCATCTCCGCGGCCGTCACGGCGCCGAGGTCCTGGCCGTCGAGCAGCACCCGCCCCGAGGTCGGCGGCTGCAGGTTGAGCACAGCCCGCCCGGTGGTGGACTTGCCGCAGCCCGACTCGCCGACCAGGCCGAGCGTCTCGCCGCGGCGCAGGTCGAACGAGACCCCGCACACGGCGTGCACGTCGCCCGTCGTCCGCCGCAGGAGCCCCTTGCCGCGCACCGGATAGTGTTTGACCAGGTCCCGCACGGACAACAGCGGTCCCTCGCTCATGGCGCACCTCCAGCGGCGGCATCGTCGGCGGCGTGGTCGGCAGCGTGGTCTGCAGGGTCGTCGGACGACGGCACGAAGACGTCCTCGGGCCGCTTCCCCTCCAGGTCGGCGGAGAAGTGACAGGCGGCCAGGTGGCCGGGTTCCGAGGTGGCGACCGGTTCAGGCTCGGTCGTCTCGCAGATCGCCTGCCGCATCGGGCAGCGCGGCGCGAACGGGCATCCGGGCGGCAGGTCGAGCAGCGACGGCGGCGACCCGGCGATCGGCGTCAACCGCTCGCCCCTGCGGCCGTCGTCGAGCCGGGGCAGGCTGCCGAGCAGACCCAGCGTGTACGGCATCCGCGGCGTGTAGTAGATGTCGTCGACGCCGCCCAGCTCCACGGGACGGCCGGCGTACATGACGAGCACCCGGTCGGCGGCCCCGGCGACGACGCCGAGGTCGTGGGTGATCAGCACCATGGCGGCGTCGGTGGCGGCCCGCGCGGTCTCCAGCGCCCTGAGCACCTGGGCCTGCACGGTGACGTCGAGCGCGGTGGTCGGCTCGTCGGCGATGATGACGTCCGGCGAGTTGGCCATGGCGGTGGCGATGACGACGCGCTGGCGCATGCCGCCGGAGAACTGGTGCGGATAGTCGCGGGCGCGTTCGCGGGGCCGGGGGATCTGCATCAGGGCGAGCAGTTCGACGGCGCGTTCGCGGGCCTGCGCGGCGCTGACGTCGTTGTGCGCCCTGACCGCCTCGGCGATCTGGTCGCCCACGGGGTAGACGGGGTTGAGCGAGGTCATCGGGTCCTGGAAGACCATCGCGATACGGCCGCCGCGCAGGGCCCGCATCCGCTTGTCGGGCACTCCGATCAGCTCCTGGCCGCGGAACCTGACCGAGCCGCCGATCCGCGCCGAGGCCGGCAGCAGGCCCATCACCGCCATCGAGGTGACCGACTTGCCGGAGCCGGACTCGCCGACGATGCCGAGCACCTCGCCGCGCCGCAGCTCGTAGCTGACCCCGCGTACGGCTCTGACCAGGCCGTCCTCCGTGGGGAACGACACGGTGAGGTCCTCGACCTGGAGCACCGCCTCGTGTTCGCTCATGAGCGCGCCTTCCGCTGGGTCGGGTCGAAGGCGTCGCGCAGCCCGTCGCCGATGAAGTTGATGGACAGGGCGATCACCACGATGAACGCGCCGGGGAAGTAGAACAGCCACGGCCGGGTGCTGACCGCGGTGTCGGCCTCGCTGACCAGGAGGCCGAGCGAGGTGTCGGGCGGCTGCACGCCGAGGCCGAGGAACGACAGGGCCGTCTCGACGAGGATGGCGGCGGCCACGAGGATGGTGACGTTGACGATGATGGGGCCGAGCGCGTTCGGGATCAGATGCCGGAAGATGATCCAGCGGTCGGTGGCGCCGAGCGCGCGGCTCGCCTCGACGTACTCCTTCTCCCGCAGCGACAGCACGACGCCGCGCACGACGCGGGACACGTACGCCCACTGGAGGGCGGCGATGACGAGCGCGACGAACCACCAGGAGCCGTTGGTCGCGCGGGTCAGCACGGCGGCGACCGCCAGCAGCGGCAGCGTGAGGACGAGGTCGGCGATCCGCATCATCACGCTGTCGGTGATGCCGCGGTAGTAGCCGGAGAAGGCTCCCCACAGCGTGCCGACCAGCCCGGCGAGGAACGCGATGAGCAGCGCGATCTCGATCGACCGTTGCGTGCCGCGCAGCACCTGGGCGAACGTGTCGTGGCCGAGGTTGTCGGTGCCGAACGGATGCTCCAGCGAGGGCGGCTGCGACACCGCCGAGGTGATGTCGGCGTAGTCGTAGCGCCAGAGCGCGCCGCCCGCGAAGGCCAGCAGCACGACGGCGACGAACACGACCAGGCTGGTCACGGCGGCCTTGTGCCGCAGGAACCGGCGCAGCACCAGCTCGCCCTGGCTGCGCCGGCGCACCCCGGCGGCCGGTCGCGCGCTCGATGAGGGGCGGGGCGCCGCCTCGGTGTGGTCACTCATGGCGGATCCGGGGGTCGAGGAGGGCGTACAGCAGGTCGGCGATCAGGTTGAAGACGATGACCGCGACGGCGATGACCAGCAGCCAGGCGAGCACCGCGTAGGCGTCGCGCTGGTTGACGGAGGTGACGAGGAACTCGCCGAGCCCGCGCCACTGGAAGACCGTCTCGGTGATCACGGCGCCGGAGATGAGCGTCGCGAAGTCGAGCGCGGTGACGGTGGTCATGGGGATGAGCGCCGTGCGCAGGGCATGCCGTACGATCACGCGCCGCCTGGACAGCCCCTTGGCGCGGGCGAACAGCACGTAGTCGCTGTTGAGCACGTCCAGCATGGACGCCCGCTGGAACCGGCTCCACGCGCCGAACGAGAGCAGCGCCAGCGAGATCGTCGGCAGCACCATGTGACCCGCGGTGTCGGCCAGTTGCGCCCAGGCGCCGCCCTCGACGATGACGGATCTGTCCCCGATCGTGTACACGACCTGGTCGCCGAGGAGGTTGTTGAGCGAGATCCCGCCCTGCTTGAGCAGCACGGCGAACCAGAACGACGGCATCGACAGGAACAGGAACGCGGCGAACGTGAACCCGTAGTCGATGCCCGAGTACTGTTTGACCGCGCTGATCACGCCCACGACCACGGCGAGGACGAGGGCGAGGAGCACGGCCACGGCGACCAGCCGCAGGGTGACCCCGAACCGGGCGGCGATCTCGTGGCCGATGTCCACGTTGGTCCGCACGGAGGGGCCGAAGTCGCCCTGCGCCACGCCGGTGATCCAGGTCCAATACCGTTGCAGCGGCGGTTCGTCCAGGTGCAGCCGCTGCTCCTCGACCGCGATCACCTGCGGCGACGGCGGCGGGTTGCGGCCCTTCAGGCCCGCGAGCGGGTCGCCTGCCATGGTCACGAGCAGGAAGACGACGAAGGTCGACGCCACGATCACCGGGATGGAGATCAGGAGCCGGCGGAGTGTGTACGTGAGCACGGGTCGCTACCAGATCTCTCGCACGGCGTCGAAAATCTTGGGCGCGCTGCGGTCGATCGCGGGATAGGTGGTCTGGTCGTTGCTCAGCAGGATGACGGAGATGTCCTGGTCCGGGAACATGGCGTGCATGGTACGGAACCCGCCCATGCCGCCGTTGTGCCAGATGTACGGCTTGCCGTCGTGTTTCTGGATCACCCAGCCGCACGCGTAACCGTCGAGCTCGGGGGTGAACATCATCCGCAGCGTCTTCTGGCGGAACAGGCCGGGCCGCGACAGCGCCGCGTCCCACACGGCGAGGTCGCGCGCGCTGCCGGTCAGCCCGCCGGCGCCCGTCAGCCATGGCAGGCTCCACTGGTACGCGCGGCGCACCCCGTCGGTCTCGGCGTAGTAGCCGAGGGCGACGTCCCGGCTGCCGCGCGCTGGATAGCCCTGGGTCGTGTCACGCATCCGCAGAGGGCCGAAGAAGTGGCGCTGCAGGAACCGGCCGAGAGGCATCCTGGCCACCTTCTGCACCACCAGCGCGAGCAGCAGGAAGTTGCTGTTGCTGTAGGCGTACTTCGATCCGGGCTCGAACTGGAGCGGCAGCGACTCCAGTTTCGTGACGACCGCCGAGTGGTCGGTCTCCCCGGAGGCGACGAAGGCGTCGTATGCGGGCTGGAACAGCGGAAAGTTGTTGTAGTCGGGAATGCCGGTCACCTGGTGCATCAGCTGGAGCAAGGTGACGTCGGCGGCCCGCCGGTAGCCGGGCAGGAACGTGCCGAGCCGGTCGTGGACCGACAGCTTGCCCCGCTCATGGAGCAGCAGGACCGCGGCCGCCGTGAACCCCTTGCTGATGGAGCCGAGGTTGTGGACGGTGTCGAAGGTGGGCCGCCGCCGGCCCCGCGGCAGGTGGAGCACCTCGTCGAGCTGCTTCACCTTGAAGAAGTCCTCGCCGGTGAAGTGGTCGGGCAGGCCGCGGTCGCGCAGGCCGTAGCCCTTCGCGAACACCGTACGGCCCTTCTTGCTCACGGCCACGGTGACGCCGGCGCCCTCCGGCTCGATGGCGGCGACGATCTCGTCGATGCGACGGTGCCAGTCCGGGCGATGCCGGCCGGTCGAGGCGGCCCGCGCACCCGGAACCACCCCGGCGCTGATCACCGCCCCGCCCGCACCGGCGAGAGACGCCTTCAACAGCGTCCGCCTCGTGGCTGCGCTTTCCATGCTCGACCTCCGTGTCGTCGTACCGCACACGCCTAGGAGCTCAGTGCAGTCCACCGGCCCGGCGGGCTCTTCGTGGAGAGGGACGTAAAGTCGCCGCCGAGTTCGTGCGATCGGATGAACTGCTGCGTGGCCCCGGCGTCGCAGGATGCTCGCATGTCGACGACCCTGGTGATTCGCGGTGGCACAGTCCATGACGGCAGCGGCGGGCCGGGCCGCGTGGCCGACGTGCTCGTCGAGGGCGACCGGATCCTCGCGGTGGGCCCCGGCGGGGGCGACGTGGACGCGCCCGTGCTCGACGCCACCGGCCTGGTGGTCGCGCCCGGGTTCGTGAACGTGCTCAGCCACGCGTACTTCACGCTGGAGCGGGACGGCCGCGGGCTGTCGGACCTCTACCAGGGCGTGACCACCCAGGTCTTCGGCGAGGGGATCTCGATCGGCCCGCTCACCGCCGCGATCAGGGCGGAGCTCGAACCCGGCATGACGCCTGACGATCCGCCGCTGACCTGGGAGCGCCTGTCGGAGTTCCTCGCCCACCTCGAGGCCAAGGGGGTGTCCCAGAACGTCGCGAGCTTCGTCGGTGCGCACAACCTGCGCATGATCGGGGCGGGCGCGGACGACCGGCCGATGACCGCGGCCGAGCTCTCCCACGTCCGCGGCGTCCTCGACGAGGAGATGGCCGACGGCGCGCTGGGCCTCGGGTCGGCGCTCATCTACCCGCCGGGGTGCTTCGCCCCGACCGACGAGCTGGTGGCGTTGTGCGAGGTCGTCGCGCGGCACGGCGGCATGTACATCTCCCACATGCGCAGCGAGGGCGACCACTTCCTCGACGCCGTGGACGAGCTGATCGAGATCGGCCGCCGGGCGGAGCTGCACGCGGAGATCTACCACCTCAAGACCGCGGGACGGCACAACTGGCCGAAGATGGAGCGGGCCATCGAGCGCATCGAGGCGGCCAGGGCCGCGGGCCGGCCGGTGACCGCCGACGTCTATCCCTATCTCGCCGGGCAGACCTCGCTCGGCGCCTCCATCCCGCCGCAGTTCCACGACGGCGGTCACGAGGCGCTCGTGGCCAGGCTCGCCGACCCCGGCGAACGCGCCCGCATCCGCGAGGCCGTCGTCACGCCGTCGGAGCGCTGGGAGAACCTCTACCTCGCCGCCGGCGGCGCGAGCGGCGTCATGCTGCTTCCCGACCCGGACGGGCCGGTGGCGGAGCACCGCGGGCTCAGCCTGGCCCAGGCGGCGCAGGCGGTCGGCGCCGACCCGGTGGAGCTGCTGCTGCGGCTGGTCGAGCAGGAGCCGGCGCTGCACGCGATGTACTTCATGATGAACGAGGACACCCTGCGTACGGCCCTGCGCGAGCCGTGGGTGTCGGTCTGCTCCGACGCCCCCACCTTCGCCGCCGAACCGCCGTACTCCGACGTGCCCACCCATCCTCGCGCCTACGGCAGCTTCGCCCGCATCCTCGGCACGTACGTGCGCGAGCAGTCGCTGCTCACCCTCGGCGAGGCCGTGCGCCGGATGTCGAGCCTGCCGGCGGGCAACCTCGGCCTGCGCGACCGCGGTGTGCTCGCCCCCGGCAACTACGCCGACGTCGTCGTGTTCGACCCGGACACGGTCGGCGACGTCGCGACGTACGACAACCCCCACCAGTACGCGACCGGGATGCGGCACGTGGTGGTCAACGGACAGACCGCGTTCGCCGACGGCGTACCCACCGGGCGCCTGCCCGGCCGGGCTCTGCGGCGCCGGCGCTGACACGACAGGAGGAACATGTGAAGGAGCAGGTGGAGCAGGTTCTCGGCGAGGTCGGCGCGCGGGCGTGGGCGCACGCCGTCGACCTCGACAGCGGCGAGGAGATCGGGTACGGCGAGGACGGGCTCGTGGTGCTGGCCAGCGTCTTCAAGATCCCGGTGCTCGTGGAGTCGTTCCGGCGGTTCGGCGACGGGCGGCTCGACCCCGCCGCGCGGATCGATGTACCCGTCGAAGGGCGTTCGGCGGGGCCGACCGGGTTGTCGGTGATGGCCGACCCGATCGAGCTCTCGCTGCGCGACATCGCCTACTGGATGATGAGCGTCAGCGACAACGCCGCCACGGACCTGCTCGTCGACCTGCTCGGCACCGAGGCGATCAACGCCACCCTGCGCGAGCTCGGCCTGAGCGTCACCCGGGTCGACGGCACCTGCGACGACATCTACCAGAGCATCTACGAGGACGTGCCGGACCCGGAGGCCGGCCCCGAGGTGTGGCGCGCCGCCCGCGCGGTCGACCCGGAGCGGTCCCTGCAGGCAGGCACCCCCCGCGAGATCACCCGGCTGCTCGCCGCCGTCTGGAACGACGAGGCGGCGCCCGCCGAGCAGTGCGCGGAGATGCGCCGCATCCTCGGCCTGCAGGCCTGGCCGCACCGCCTGCGCTCCGGGTTCACCGAGCCGGACGCGCGGGTGAGCGCCAAGACGGGCACCCTGCGGTTCTGGCGCAACGAGGTCGGCGTCGTCGAGCTCGGCGGCCGCCGCTTCGCCGTCGCCGTCTTCGTACGGACCGACTCCTACGAATACCGCATCCCCGCCGCGGATGCCTGCGTCGGCACGGTGGCCAGGCTGGCCGTCGACCACCTGCGCGGGACCGCGACCCGCCTCCGGCCGCGGAGCACCGCCAGGGCGGCGACCCCCGGCGAGATCCGCGACCACGCCCGCGAGCTCGGTGCCGACATCTGGCTGCACGCGCGCGACCTGGAGACCGGCCGATCGGTGGGCGTCGGGGAGAACACTTCGGTGGTCACCGCCTCGGTGCTCAAGGTGCCGGTCGCCCTCGAACTGGCCCGCCGGTCGGTGGCGGGGGAGATCGACCTGACCGAGCGGATCACGGTGCCGCCGGGCGGAGTGCCGTCGCCGTACGGGCTGTCGGTGCAGCGCGACGACACCGTCATCTCGTACCGGGATCTCGCCCACCTGATGATCGTGATCAGCGACAACGTGGCCACCGACCTCGTCATCGACCGGGTCGGCAAGGACCGCGTGGCGGCACTGCTGGCCGAGCTGGGCCTCACCGCGACGGCCGTGCCGCAGAACTGCGCGGAGATCCTGGCCTCCCTGGAGGAGGACCTCGACATCGACTACCGCGACGACGAGCGGCAACTGGCCGGGGTGCCGCTGGAACGCCTCCAGGCGCTGCGGGCGCTGGTGCCCGAGCGGACCTGCCGGACGACGCCCGAGGAGATCACCCGGCTGCTCGCCGGCATCTGGCGGGACGAGGCGGCCCCGCCCGAGGCGTGCGCGCTCGTACGCGGCTGGATGGGCGACCAGATCTGGCCACACCGGCTGACCAGCGGGTTCCCCGGGGACGACATCGTGATCAGCGGCAAGACGGGCACCCTCCCGCTGGTCCGCAACGAGGTCGGCGTGGTCGAGTACGCCGACGGCGGCAGGTACGCCGTGGGCGTCTTCACCCGGGCCGAAGACCCCGCACCCAACGCCCCCTACCTCGACGCGCTGCTCGGCTGGGCGGCGGCCAACGCGGTCGCGCAGCTGCGCGGCGAGCGTCCCTGACCCTTTCCCTCTGCATCTGGAGCAGACCATGGCTTTCCGCAGGAAGCACTCCCTGGCCCTGACGACGAGCGCCGTGGCACTGCTGCTCGCCGCCTGCGCGGGCGGAGGCGGCGGCACGGCGTCCGGCGACGGCCGTGTCTCCGGCGACGTGAACACGGTGAACACCGCGAAGGTCGCCACGGGCGGCACGGCGACCTACAGCATCACCTATCCGATCTCCAACTGGAACGTGCTGAACTCCGCCGGCGCGACCTACTCGGTGCTCGACATCTCGGGCGTGCTGCTGCCCGGCGCGTTCATGATTAAGCCGGACAATACGCCGGTCCGCAACGAGACGTTCGTGACGAGCGCGGAGAAGGTCGGCGACTCCCCGCAGACGATCAAGTACACGATCGACCCGAAGGCGGTCTGGTCCGACGGCCGGCCGATCACGGCGGACGACTTCGCCTACACCTGGCGGGCCCTCGACCCGCGCGAGTGCCCCAAGTGCCAGGCGTCCAACACGGCCGGCTACGACCGGATCAAGTCGGTCAAGGGCTCGGACGACGGTCGCACGGTCACCGTCGTCTTCGACAAGCCGTACGTCGACTGGCAGGCGCTGTTCTCGCCGGTCCTGCCGGCCCACGTCGCGGAGACGTACGGGCCGACCGATACCGCCGAGGGCCTGGAGAAGAGCTTCAACGAGGGGTTCGCCAAGTCGGTGCCGAAGTTCTCGGCGGGGCCGTTCCGCATCGAGGAGTACACCGCCGACGGTTCCGTGGTGATGGTCCGCAACGAGAAGTGGTGGGGCCCGCCCCCGAACCTGGACAAGCTGGTCTTCCGGCTCATCACGGACGTCGCGCAGCAACCGACCTCGCTGGCCAACGGGGAGGTCGACGTCATCTACCCGAACCCGCAGGTGGACATCGTCCAGCAGGTCGAGGAGCTGCCCGGGGTCCGCTACCAGGTGACGCCGGGCTCGTCGGTCCACAAGCTGTGGCTGAACCTCAACGCCCGCGCCCTGCAGGAGGTCGCCCTGCGCAAGGCGATCTTCCAGGCGGTCCGCGTCCAGGACGTGATCGACAAGACGATCGGGCAGTTCGACGACACCGCGAAACCGCTGCTGAGCCACATGTTCGTGGACGGCGCGCCCGGCTACGCCGACGTGGTGAGCGAGTACGACTACGGCGTCGGCGACGTCGAGAAGGCGAAGAAGACGCTGACCGACGCGGGGTACACCGGGGTCGGATCGAAGCTCGCCGACCCCGGCGGCAAGGCCGTGCCCCCGCTGCGCATCGTGGTGCAGGCGGGAGACCAGCTGCGCGCCAGCGAGGCGCAGCTCGTCAAGGCGGCTCTGGCGCCGCTGGGCCTGGACGTGCAGGTCGCCACCGTGGCCAACACCATCGAGGCCGTGCAGGAAGGCAACTGGGCGATGACGGTCGCCACGGTGACGCAGTCGCCGTTCGCCGCGACCAGCAACATCCCCTACTACCTGAGCTGCCCCGATGACACGACCTTCTGCCGGTTCAACCTCAACAACTACGGCAACCCCAAGGTCGACCGGCTGCTCAACGAGGCGCTGTCGGCCGGCGGCGCGGAGGAGGCGACGAAGAAGCTGCAGGAGGCCGACAGGATCGTCTCGTCGGACTACGCGATCCTGCCGCTCTACCAGAACAGGTCGTTCCTCGCCTACAGCGCGAAGCTCGGCAACGTCAGGGACAACAGCCTGGGGTTCCCGACCTACAACACCGAGCAGTGGGGCCTGCTGGGCGAGTCGTGACGGGCGTCACCGGGACCGGGCGGATCCTGCCTCCTTGACCACGCCCCGGTCCCGGGCGACGCGGAAGAGGCGCAGCTGCAACGTCGCGGCGAGCCGCGCGTCGGCGTCGGTGAGGTCGATACCGGTGATCTCGCACACGCGGCGCAGCCTGTACCGGAACGAGTTGGGGTGCAGGTGCATCGCGGCGGCCGCCTCCGCGACGTTGCCGAAGGCGTCGAGGTAGGCCGACAGGGTGTCGACGAAGCCGCTCTCGTGCTCGGCGTCGTAGTCCACCAGCGCCCCGAGCGAGCCGAGGTGGAGCTCGCCGTCCTCGGCGACGAGGTCGGCCAGGCGCAGGAGCAGCGACTCCACCTGCACGTCGCTGTAGCGGGCGATGCGCCTGCCGCGCCGGTCGGTCTGCAGCACCCGCAGCGCCCGGTCGGCCTCGCGGCGCGAATGGGTCACCTCGGCGAGTGACGTGGTGGCCCGCCCGACCCCGATGACGGCGTCCGTACGGGCTCCCACCCGGGCGAGGAAGTCCACCGCCAGCCGGACGACGGACGCCGTGCCGTCACGGTCGCCGCTCGCGCCGACGGGCAGCACGACGTACGTGGTGCCGCCGAGCAGGGCCGCGGCCGAGCGCGGGTGCACGGCGGCGAAGTGCAGGGCGAGGGCGTCGCGCAGCCGTTGCATGGCCGCCTCGGTGTCCGCGGCGTCGCCCGTGACGACCCGGGCGGCCATCACGCAGAGCCGGCCGTCGGTGAGGCCGAGACGGTTGGCCGCCTCCGGCGCTCCGGGCCCGCCCTCCAGCACCATGGCCACCAGGTCGGCGCTGAGCCTGCGCCCGACGTCGGCCCCCGCCCTGGCCCTGAGCATGTGCAGCGCCACGATCTTGGCCGAGTCGGCGAAGGCCGCGGCTCGCGCCTCGGACAGCGGCTCCTTGACCACGGCCCACATCGAGCCGAGCACCTCGTCCCCGGCCCTGACGACGATGGCGACCCGCGGCATCATGTCCTCGGCCAGGGGCTCCACGTAGACGGGGGTGCCCTTGGACAGCTCGCGGAACGCGCCGCGCCGTTCCAGCAGCTGCGTGTAGCGGTCGGGCACCTGCCGGCCGAGGATGGTCTCGACCCGGCCCTGGTCGGCGCCGTGCTGGTGGCCGGAGAAGGCCAGCACGCGCGAGGCGCGGTCCTCGATCGTCACGGGCGCGTCGAGCAGCGCCCCGACGGCGTTCGCGAGGGCGAACAGGTCACCGGCCGGCGCGCCTGCGAGCAGGTCGGCCCCGCCGGCGACGTCGGTCGTGGCCGGCGGCAACGCCCTCAGCATGGCGGCCACGTGCGACCACGAGGCCGCGCGGTTGAGCCCGAACAGCGCCACGCCGCTGTCGCGCACCGCCGCGGCGACGGCTTCGTCCGCGGTCACCGGGTGCTTGACGACGAGCCCCACCGCACGGCGCTCGCCGAGGCGGCGCAGCAGTTCGGCGATCGCGTCGTTGTCGTGCAGACCGACTCCGAGCACCAGTTCGCCCGGTTCGACGATGAGTTCGTCGCCCGGACCGTGAATCGCCACGCCTGTCAGCTCGCCGTCGAGGTCCCCGGGAGACGCGATGAGGTCGAGCAACATGCGTCCGAGGTCGTCGAGCAACCGCGAAAGCCGCGCTCTTGGTGCAACCATCGCTGCCCGATCCTAAGCCCCACTTCGGACAAAACGCCAGGTCTTCGGCGTACGAGCTCTGCGCGGCCCCGGTCAGTCCCACCGGAAGAACACGGCCGCGACGACGCCGCCGACGAGGACCGTCACGGACAGGCTCACCAGATGGAGGGGCTCGATCGGGGTGCCCGCCCAGGCGTTCGACAGGACCTCGACGGTGGCGCCGAACGGCAGCCACTCGCCCACCATGGCCAGCGTCTCGGGCATGTTGTCCCGGCTGCCGAACAGCCCGCCGAGCGCGCCGAGGCCGAAGAAGGCGACGAGCCCGATCGCCACGGCCGAGTTCGGCGTCGGGGCGACGGCGGCCACGATCATGCCGACCGCGTACATCGCCGCGGTCGCGAGCAGCAGCAGGCCGAGCGCCGTCATGGGACGCAGCGGGAGGTTGGCGTCGAACACCAGCATGGCCACGGTGATCGCCATCCCGATGCCGATGATCGTCTGCAGCGCGCTCACCACGGTCTGGGCGATCAGCACCATGGCCGGCGAGGCCGGCGTGACCGACAGGCGGCGCAGGATCCCGGTACGCCGGTAGTACGCCAGGAAGCTGGGCATGTTGACGACGCCGATGGTGGCGATGACGATGGTCAGCACCAGGGGGAGGACGTACAGGTCGAGCGCGGTGAGGCCGTTCACCACCTGGCCGCCGGCCGCCGAGGCGTTCATCACGAGGATCAGCATCGGCAGCCCGATGGGCACGACGAGCCCGGCCGTGTCACGGACGACCATTTTGGCCTCGCACCGGATGAGCGTCAGCCACGACCCGAGGCCGGGACGGCGGGCTTCGGCTGTCATGAGGTTCCCTCCGGCCGTGAAACGAGATGGGGGACGAACGTCGTCGGCGGTCATGAGAGCTCCTCCGCCCGCGATCCGGTAAGGGCGACGAACGCGTCGTCGAGGTTCGCGGCCCCCGTTCCGGCCACCAGCCCGGCGGGCGTGTCGAGCGCCACGAGGCGGCCGGAGTCGAGCAGGGCCACCCGGTCGCAGAGCCGCTCCACCTCCTCCATCGCGTGGCTCACGAGCAGGACCGTGACCCCCTCGTCGCGCAGCCGCTCGACCGCGGCCCACATCCGCCGGCGCGTACGCGGGTCCAGCCCGGTCGTGAGCTCGTCGAGGATCACGACGCGGGGCCGCCCGACGAGGGCCACGGCGATGGACAGCCGCTGCTGCTGGCCGCCGGAGAGCTTCTCGAAGCGGGTCGTACGCCGGTCGGTCAGCCCGACGAGCTCCAGGACCTCCCCGACGGGTCGCGGATGCGGGTAGAAACTGTGGAACAAGCCGATGAGCTCCGTGACCGTCAGCGCGTGGTGGAGCTGGGCCTCCTGGAGCTGGACCCCGAGCACCTGGCGGAGCCTCGCGCGGTCGCGCCCCGGATCGAGGCCGAGCACGCGGACGCGCCCGCTGTCGGGTGTCCGCAGCCCGGCGATCATCTCCACCGTGGTGGTCTTGCCGGCTCCGTTGCTGCCGAGGATGCCAAGGATCTCGCCCGTCCCGACGCGCAGGCTCACATCGTCGACCGCCACCGTGTCGCCGTAGCGTTTGCGGAGGTTCGCGGCCTCCACTGCCGTGTCCGTCTCTTCCATGCGGCGACGTTAGGCGGGCCCGGCGGGCGCGCGCCTGTGCCGATGGTCAGGGAACGCGCGTATGACTTTCGGCACCCGAGGACGGCGGCGGGCCCGCGTTAGGGTGAGGCCATGCGTCGACTCGGGCCGGAGGAGTGGTCGGGGCTGGCGATGTTCGTCGTGTCGGTCGTGGCCGGCGGTCCGGTCCTGGTCGGCGCGGCCGATGCGGTCATCCCCCGGGCCCTGTGGATCACGTTGTTCGTGGTGTTCATCGCGGCCGTTCTCGTCGCCGGTGGCTCGGGCCGTCCGCGGTGGGCCCGCCACGGGGCGTTCGCGGCGGCGGTCGTGGCGGCGTGGGTCGTGGTGGTGGCCGCGGAGCATTGGAACCTCCTGCCGATCCTGCTCGTGATCGTCGCCGCGATGAGCGTCCACGTCGTGCCCCCGTGGGCCGGCTTCGTCGTGGTGGGGCTCAACACCGTGGTGCTCGCCGTGTCCGCGGCCTGGCGCGGCCTCGACGCCCCGGAGACGGCCCTCGGCATCGGCTTCTACGTGCTCATCCAGGCGGCGACGCTGCTGAGCTCGCTGGCGACCATGCGGGAGCAGAAGATGCGGCGCGAGCTGGCCGAGGCGCACGTCGGGCTTCAGGCGGCGAGCGTGTTGTTGTCGGAGTCGGCGCGCACCGCCGAGCGGCTCCGGATCTCGCGCGAACTGCACGACCTCATGGGGCACCAGCTCACCGTGCTCACCCTGGAGCTGGAGGCGGCGCGTCACCGCGACGGGGAGCGGGCCAGGGAGCACGTCGAGCGGGCCGACCGGGTGGCGCGCGACCTGCTGGGCGACGTACGCGCCACCGTCGGCCGGCTGCGCACCGAGTCGTCCGACCTCACGAAGGCCCTGCGGCAGGTCGTGCGTGACCTGCCCGGCCTCGAGGTGTCGATCGAGGTCGCGCCCGAGGTGCGGGCAGGCGAGGAGCAGGTCGCGGCGCTCGTACGAGCCGTGCAGGAGATCGTCACCAACACGATCAGGCATGCCGGGGCCCGCGAACTGTGGATCGAGGTCGCGTCCGACGGCGACGCGGTGCGGCTGACCGCGGTGGACGACGGCCGTGGCGCGGCCGATCCGGTGCTCGGCAACGGGCTGCGCGGGCTGGCCGAGCGGTTCGAAGCGCTCGGCGGCGAGGTCAGTGTCGACGGCCGGCGCGGGTTCCGGGTGACGGCTGAGGTGCCGGCGTCGTGACCCGGGTCGTGGTGGTCGACGATCAGACGCTCGTCCGTCAGGGGATCCGCAGCCTGCTGGAGGTCGCCGACGTCGAGGTGGCCGGCGAGGCCGACGACGGGCGGGCGGCGATCGAGGTCATCGCGGCGACCACGCCGGACGTGGTGCTGCTCGACCTGAGAATGCCGCGCTACGACGGGATCTGGACGCTCGAATGCCTGCGTGAGCGCGGCATCGAGACGCCGGTCCTCGTGCTGACGACCTTCAACGACGACACGCTCGTGCTGCAGGCGCTCCGGGCGGGCGCGCGCGGCTACCTGCTCAAGGACGTGACCTTGGAGCAGCTGACCAGGGCGGTGCGCACGCTGGCCGGCGGGGGCACGCTCGTCGCGCCGTCGATCACCGACCGGCTGCTGCGCGCGATCCGCTCCGGCCCCCCACCGGCCGGCGGCGACGCGGCACCGGTGCAGGAGCTCACCGAGCGCGAGCTCGAAGTGTTGCGGCTCGTGGCCGAGGGCTACGCCAACCGGGAGATCGCCGGGGCGTTGTTCCTGGCCGAGGGCACGGTGAAGAACTACGTGTCCACGATCCTGCTCAAGCTCGACGCCCGCGATCGCACCAACGCCGTGCTGCGCGCCCTGCACGAGGGCATCCTGCGCTGACGGTCCTTCGATGACCGATCACAATAGCTGAGCTCAGGGTCTTGACCTGGGTACGGACCGTCTCGTACTTTCCTTGTACTTCAAATATATCGAGGGTATACGGATGACCTTGACCGGACGGACAAAGACCGAGCAGGCGTACCACGCGCTGCGAAGGGCGATCGTCACAGGGGACCTCGTTGAGGACATGCCCCTGGATGACGCCATGCTCTCGACCCGCTACGGATTCGGGCGCACCCCCATCAGGGAGGCGCTCAAGAAGCTGGCCGACGAGCAGTTCATCAACTACCCGCCGCACCGCACCCCTTACGTGCGCGGGATCCGGGTCAAGGATCTGTCCAGGCTGTACGAGTCGCGCCACCTCCTGGAGGAGCCCGTGGCACGGCTGGCGGCCAGGCGCGCCACCCTTGCGCAACTGGACGAGCTGGAACGGATCTGCGATCGCATCGACGACGAGATCGCGGCCGGCCAGCCGTACGGGGCCATCGAGTACGACCACCAGTTCCATCTGGAGATCGCGAAGTCGACCGACAACCCGTTCCTGGCGGAGGCGGTGAACCGGCTCAACTGCGGATCTCTGCGGATCTGGTACCTGGCCCACAGCACGCTCGGCATGGAGAACACCAACGAGGACCACCGGGCGATCCAGGCCGCACTCAAGGAGAAAGATCCGGACAAGTCGGAGACGCTCGTGCGGCAGCACATCGACAAGTCGTATTCACGGCAGATGGCGCTGCAGCAGCTCGACCCCGTGATCGTCGCTCCGTCGTCGGCCCGGTCGTCACAAGGAGAACCACCATGAAGTTGAAGCCGCTGGCCGGCGGGCTGCTCGCCCTCACGCTGGCCACGGTGGCGGGCTGTTCCGGTAGTTCCAGCACCCCCACCAACAACGCGCCCGACTCAGGAACCATCACCGTCAAGGGATATTCGGGAATCTTCGAGGACGTCTTCAAGAAGTCGGTCATCGAGCCGTTCCAGAAGAAATACCCGAAGATCAAGGTGAACTTCGTCGGCTCGGCCAACTCCGCCGAGAACCTGGCGTCCTTGCGCGCCGCGCGGAACAATCCCGACACCGACGTCTCGATCATGGACATCTCCACCTCCGGCACCGGTAACAAGTCCGAGGTGTTCCAGCCGCTCGACCCGGCCAAGGTGCCGAACATGAAGGACATCGACCCGCGCGGCAAGGTCGAGGGGAACTACGGCCCCGCCCTGACGTTCGACAGCCTCGTCCTGCTCTACAACGAATCCGTCAGCCCCGCTCCCACCTCGTGGAACGCGATGTGGGACCCCAAGTACAAGGGCAAGGTCGTGGTGCCGGCCCAGCCCGACATCCAGGGCGCCGGCCTCATGCTCATCGAGAACGCCAAGGCGGGCGGCGACTACACCAAGTCCGTCGACCAGGGCGTGGCCCGGCTCAAGCAGCTGGCGCCGAACGTGCAGACCTGGTCGCCGCAGCCCGACTCGTACACGCTCGTGCAGTCGGGGACCGCGGCGCTGGCCGTCGGCTGGAACGCCCGCGGCCAGTACTACGCCGACGAGAGCCACGGCAAGCTGAAGGTGGCCATCGTGGACGAGCAGACGATCTTCCAGATCAACACCATCAACCTGGTGAAGGACTCGCCGTCTCCCGCCGCCGCGCAGACCTTCATCAACTACACGCTGAGCCCCGAGTCGCAGGAATCCTTCACCGAGGCCATGTACTACGCGCCCACCAACACCAAGGCGAAGCCGAGCGAGAAGGCGCTTAAGCGCACCTCGCTCGACCCGGAGAAGTCCGCCGAGATCCTCCAGGTCGACTGGACGCAGGTGGCCGAGAACCGTGAGAAGTGGACGCAGTTGTGGCGCCGCGAGATCCTGGCGAGCTGAGGCGAGCGATGTCCTTCCTGCGACTCGACGACATCGTCAAGAAATATCCAGGGGCGGAGCGTCCCAGCGTCGCGAACTTCACGCTCGGCATCGAGCAGGGCGAGTTCGTCTCGCTCCTCGGCCCTTCCGGGTGCGGCAAGACGACGACCCTACGGATGATCGCGGGCCTCATCGAGGCGACGTCGGGCCATATCCACCTGGACGGCAAGGAGCTGACCAGGACCCCCGTCCACCAGCGCGGCATGGGCCTGGTCTTCCAGAACTACGCGCTCTTCCCCCACCTGAACGTCGCCCGCAACGTCGCCTTCGGCCTGGAGATGCGCCGCACCTCCAAGGCGGAGGCCAAGCGGCGGGTCGAGGAGGCGCTCGACCTGGTCAGGCTGGGCCACCTGAGCGGCCGCCGCATCAAGCAGCTCTCCGGCGGCCAGCAGCAGCGGGTCGCGCTCGCCCGCGCCCTGGTCATCGAGCCGGCGGTGCTGCTGCTCGACGAGCCGCTGTCCAACCTGGACGCCAAGCTGCGCGACACCATGCGTGAGGAGATCCGCTCGATCCAGCGCAAGCTGGGCATCACCACCGTGTTCGTCACCCACGACCAGGACGAGGCGCTGGCCGTGTCCGACCGCATCGTGGTCATGTCGGAGGGCGTCATCGAGCAGGTCGGGACGCCCGAGCAGATCTACGAGCACCCCGCCAACCGGTTCGTCGCCAACTTCATCGGCCGCGCCAACCTCTTCGACGCCGAGATCACGCACACCGCGGGCGGCGTCGCGGAGGTCGACGTGGCAGGGCTGGGACAGTTGCGGGCCGTCGACGACCACGGCGCGAAGGGGCCGGCGACCGTGCTGGTCCGCCCGCACCGCATGCAGGTGAGCAAGGCGGCGGCCGACGACGCCCACGGCACCGTCGAGACGGTCGTCTACGTGGGCGACTCCATCGAGTACGGCGTGCGGGTCGGGGACAACACCGTGTCCGTCCAGTCCGTGGCCGGCGCGGCGGAACGCCTGGAGCGCGGAGCGACCGTGCGGCTGTCCTGGCAGACCGAGGACGCCCTGGTACTGACATGAGTGCGAAGACCCGATCCGCCCGGCTGACCGTGCTGGGCCTGACGGTACCCGGTCTGCTCGGCCTGGCCGTCTCCTTCGTGCTGCCGCTGGCCTGGCTCCTGCGGATGAGCTTCAACCGCGGTGACTCCACCGGGTACATCGAGGAGACGTTCACCCTCGACTCCTACGCGCAGTTCGTCGGCGACTCCTACTACTGGGACATGGCGTGGGAGACCACGCTGCTGGGCCTCGGCGTGACGGTGATGACGATCGTGGTGTCGTACCCGATCGCGTTGTTCCTGGTCAGGACCGAGTCCAGGTTCAAGGGCATCCTGGTGGCGCTGGCCGTCGCGCCGCTGCTGACGAGCTCCGTCGTGCGTACGTACGGGTGGCTCGTCCTGCTCGGCAACCAGGGTGTGGTGAACCGGTCGCTCATGGGCGCCGGCCTGGTCGACCAGCCGCTCGCGCTGATCAACAACCGGATCGGCGTGTACATCGCGCTGGTCGAGATCATGATGCCGTACATGATCCTCTGCCTGCTCGCGGGCTTCGGCCGGTTCAACCCGGACCTGGAGCACGCGGCGCAGAGCCTCGGAGCCAACCGGTGGCGTACCTTCTGGCGGATCGTGTGGCCGCTCAGCATGCCCGGCGTGCTGACCGGGGCGCTGCTGGTGTTCGTGCTGACGATCAGCTCGTTCGTCACGCCGCGGCTGGTCGGCGGCGGAAAGGTCTTCTACCTGGCCACCGAGATCTACGACCAGGCGACGGCCACGCTCAACTGGCCGTTCGCGGCGGCGATCGCGTTCATCCTGCTCGCGCTCTTCGCCGTCGTCATCGTCATCTACCAGCGGGCGCTGCGGCGCATCGAGGCCCAGTAGGGGGACGGCGTGACATCCAAGTTCAGAGGCTGGCCGACCAGGGTGGTCGTGACCCTGCTGTACCTGTTCCTCCTGGCGCCCATCCTCATGGTGCTGGTCATCTCGTTCGACACGCAGTCGACGATGTCCTTCCCACCGCAGGGTTTCACCTTCCAGTGGTACGAGCGCCTGGCCCAGAACGCGGAGTTCATCCACGGGTTCCAGGTGAGTGCCGTGGTGGGCGTGGGGGTGGCGCTGCTGGCGCTGCTGATCGGGGTGCCCGTCGCGATAGCGCTGACGCGGCACGAGTTCCGGTTCCGCGAGGCCATGTCCGGATTTTTCCTGTCACCGCTGATGGTGCCGGCGATCGTCCTCGGGCTCGCGCTGCTGCTGGTCCTCGCCCCTCTCAAGATCACCGGCACGTACGGCGGGCTCATCGTCGCTCACCTGGCCATCACGGTGCCCTACGTCGTCAGGACCACCTCGATGAGCCTGATGACCATGAACCGCTCGTGCGAGGAGGCCGCCCGCACCCTGGGGGCGTCCCCCTGGCGCACGTTCACCCGCGTGACCCTGCCGCTCATCGCCCCCGGGGTGCTGGCCGGCGGCGTGATCGCCTTCCTCATCTCCTTCGACGAGGCGGTGATCTCCCTCTTCGTCGTCGGGCCGCAGGCCACGACCCTGCCCGTCGAGATCTTCCACTACGTGGAGAGCCGGACAGATCCGCAGATCGCGGCGCTGTCGGTCGTACTGATCGCCATCAGCGTGCTGTTCATGGTGGTCATCGAACGGGCGGCCGGCCTGAAGAAGGTCCTGCGCTAGGACCTGCAGATATCAGTTATCGGGAGTTGTTTCATGTTCGTCCGTCATCCGTCCGCCCCCTCGATCGATCCCCGCATCGCCGAGGCCCTGAGCCAGGTCTGCACCTCGACCCTCGGCCACCTGCGCGATCACGGTTTCCCCCGGGGGCTGACGCCCAACGCGCGGCCGCTGAAGTTCGTCGGCACCGCGGTGACGGTGCGCCTGCCGCATCTCGACTCGACCGCCGTGCACGTCGCGGTCGACGACCTGCGGCCCGGTGACGTCCTCGTCGTCGAGCAGAGCGGCGACGAGCAGCGGTCGTGCTTCGGCGGGCTGGTGTCGTTCACGGCCAAGACGAGGGGAGCCGTGGGCGCCGTCATCGACGGGCGGATCAACGACATCGAGGAGATGACCGGCTACGGGTTCCCCGCCTACTCGCGGGGCATCGCCGCCCACACCACGCGGATCTCCGGCATCGAGGGGTCCATCAACGTGCCCGTGTCGATCGGCGGCGTCGTGGTCTCCCCGGGTGACGTGGTGTTCGCCGACTCCGACGGGGTGGCGATCCTGGACCCGGCCGAGGCACTCGAGATCGCGGCGGTGCTGAAGAAGAAGGAGGACGCCGAGATCCCCGCCCGCGAGGCGATCGCGGCCGGAGGCCGCATCTCCGACTACTCAGGCGCGGCCAAGTACTTCGCGTGACCGCCGTTCGTTAAGGAGTTCAGATGAGCATCAAGATCGCTGTGGCCCAGTTCGGCGCCACCACCGACAAGGAGTCGAACCTCGCGAAGGTGCGCGGGCTGATCGAGCGCGCCGCAGGCGACAAGCTCGACCTGGTCGTGCTTCCCGAGAACGCGATGTACAGCAACCCCGACGTCACCGCCGACATCAGCGGCGCCGTGGAGACGCTGGACGGCCCCTTCGTGTCCGCGGTCGGCGAGGCCGCCAAGCGCCACGGCATCGCCGTCGTCGCCGGCATGACGGAGAAGCTGCCGGACAACCCCCGCGCCTCCAACACCGTGGTCGCCTTCGACGCCGACGGCGGGCACATCGGCGTCTACCGCAAGGTGCACCTCTACGACGCCTTCGGCTACAAGGAGTCCGACCGCATCCAGCCCGCGGAGTTCACGCCGCTGACCTTCGAGCTGGGCGGGCTCACGTTCGGGGTCATGACCTGCTACGACCTGCGCTTCCCCGAGATCTCCCGGCTGCTCGTGGACGCCGGCGCGAACGCCGTCATCGTGCCCGCCGCCTGGGTGGCCGGCCCCGCCAAGGAGGACCACTGGATCACGCTGGCCCGCGCCCGCGCGATCGAGAACACGGCCTACATGGTCATGGCGGGCCAGTCCGGCCCCAACTGCACCGGCCAGAGCATGATCATCGACCCGATGGGCACGATCGTCGCGTCGGCCGGCGAGTCGGAGGGCCTCGCGTCGGGCCCCCTGTCGGCCGAGCGGATCGAGCAGGTGCGGGCCAAGAACCCCAGCCTGGCCAACCGCCGCTTCACGGTCGCCGCCCTCGCGTCCCCGTGAGAAGGTGCCCGGATCAGCGCAGCGGGTAGCCGTAGCGCAGCATGCCGGGGGCGGTGAAGGCGGTGACCATGCGGCGGCGGGACGGGCGCATCGCCGAGCGCCACTCCTCGTCCGCCTTCAGCGGCACCTCACCCGTACGGATGCGCATGGGGTTGCCCGCCACGCTGTGGTCGGCCGGCAGGTCGATCGTGCCGTCGCCGACGAACTGCGTGCCGGCCGCCGGCAGCCCGGCGAACTCCAGCACCCGCGACAACTCGCGGTGCGGCCGGGCCACGAAGTCCTCGTAACGCAGGAGCGTCCACGGGGTGCTGGTCAGGCGGAACGACTCGATGGCGGCGTTGAAGGCCAGCCACTCAGCGGCGGTCTGCGCCGGTGAGTGGGTGGCCATCAGCCGGCCGTTCTTGTCGGCGCGCTGGACCCTGCGCGACCAGGAGTGCACGACGCCGTGCGGGCCGCGTACGAGCTGGACGATGCGCAGGTCGATGCCGGAGACCCGGCGCAGCAGCAGCGCCGAGGTGGGGAACTTGGAGGAGTCGACGATCACCCGGCTCCCGCTGACCTCGGCGATCCCGCGGTAGACGGCGGCCATGGTCTCGGCGTAGCGGTGGACGTGGCGGGCGAAGGCGCCCGTGGCGCCGGGCAGGACGTGGCGCGGGACGTGCCTGATGCGCATGACGGAGCGGTGCAGCCGGGCCATCTCGGCGGCGTCGACGTTGCGCCAGCCACCGAAGGCGGCCTGGCCGACCTCCTGCCAGAAGGCGCACCGTCGGAACTTCTTGCTGCATCCGCAGAGCTGGTTCTTGGTCACGCCCTGGGTCCAGAGGTAACGCAGTTCGCCGACGCAGGTCGCGCCGTCGGCCGCGCCGAGCGCGCGGGAGACCAGGGTGCTGCCCGATCTGCCGTGGCCTCCGACGAACAGGATGCGGATCGGCTCCGGGGGAGTTGGTGCCATGGTCATACCTGAGGGCCCGGTGAGAGGCGAGCGACGGATGGACAACTGGGGGAATGAGTGCTGTTCGGGGTCATCAACACCCCAACGTAGGGTCCAACACCCGCTGACCGAAACCGCTTCCGCGATCTGGGGCCCGTGGCGCCATGCCTGGAGCCGGTGACGTCCAGGCGGCGAGGTCCGCGGTCGGAAGGGTCGGCACCGCCGACCTCACGGGCCGCCGACAAGCCCGGCGCCGCCCGCGCGAAGAGCCGCCGGCGCGGTCGCAGATTAACCTTTATTCAAAGCGGCGCCAGTAACCGCTAGTTGTCTTTGTTCTGCGCCGCCGGTGGTGGGTAGCGCTCCATGAACTCGGCTCCGGCCGCAATTCCACCACTTATGGAGATGCGCTCGCCCGCACGGCTCGGCCGTGCCGGCGGCTCCGTTTCCAATAGAGCGGCGCCGGGCCCGGCCGGGCCCGCTCAGTGGGCCGCTTCGTACTGCTGCACGATGGTGGCGGCGATGCGGCCGCGCTCGCTCACCGGGAGCCCCTGAGCCTTGGCCCACCGCCTGATCTCGGTGGACTTCTCACGGCTGATGGACCGGGACGAGCCGCCGGCGCCGCGCCGCCCACGGGTACGCTCGGCGCGGACCGCCCGGGCCTTGGTGATGAAGGGCGCCAGGGCCTTCTCCAACTTCTCCCTGTTGTCGCCGGACAGGTCGATCTCGTAGTTAGTGCCGTCGAGCGCGAACGCGGTGGTTCCCTCGGCTTCACTTCCGTCGATGTCGTCGATAAAAGTTTCAACGATGCGCTTCGCCATGATGCTGCTCCAAGGACGCTATGGTTTCAGCGTACTGTAGCCGCCTTCAGCACTATATGCATCGTCCGGGGCCAGGTGAGCCGCGTTTCACATGAGCTGTCCCACGGGCGCCGAGATCGGCGAAGTTGAAGAAATATTCAAGATGCCCCTATTCGCAAGGGGAACCGGCGCTGACGGCCGGTGCGGTCAGGTGGCCCGGCCGGTCGCGGCGCGCGCCGCCATCCGGCGTTCGAACCACAACGAGGTGAACGGCGGCACCGAGCACGCCAGGCCCAGGATCACGGTGCCCCGGCTCCAGCCGGCCTCTCGTGCCGCGAGCACCACGCCGAGCCCGTACAACACGAACATCGCCCCATGGATCGGCCCGAACACCTTCACGCCGAGTTCGCCGGTGGCGGTGACGTGTTTGAAGAACATTCCGACCAGCAGGCCCGCCCACGAGCAGGCCTCGGCCACCGCCACAACTCTGAACCAACGCAGCATGTTTCACCTTTCGCCCGAACGAGGTTCGTACTCTACAGGCTGTAGAGCAAGCTCGGGCGAAGCGGATCAGGGAGCGGTGGGCGCGGCGGGCTCGGTGGGACGCCGGGCGGGATCGTCCGCCACGGCCGCGGCGAAGCGGGAGGCCAGCGCGGCGGCCGCGGCCCGCAGCTCCGGTCCGCCCTCGACGCGGAAGGCGAGCGGTACGCAGGCCAGCCACTCCTGCGCGTACATCGTGGGGTTGCTGGTGCTCCCGGTGAGCACGCACCCGTCGCCCAGCGGTTCGAGGCGCCCCATGGGAGGCCGGATCCAGGGCGCCACCTCGGCGGGCGGGGCGTCGAACACCACGCGCGTCGGGAACTTCCATCCCGTGCCCAGGTTCTCCTCCAGCGCCGCGACCGGGTCGAGGTCGCCGGGCGGCTCGAACGTGTGAGTGGTCGGCCGGACCCCGCGGATCCGGTCGACCCGGTAGGTACGGATCGCGCCCGCGCGGTGGGAGTGGCACAGCAGATACCAGCGCCCGTGGCGCACGACGACCGCCCAGGGATCGACGTCGGCCTCCCACTCGTCGCCGGACTCGCTCCGGTAGGTGACCGCGAGGCGGCGCCGCCCCGCGACGGCGGCGACGAGCGCGCCGGTGGTGGCCGGGTCGGGCCGGGCGGAGCACAGGTCGGGCGCGGCCGACGCGTGTTCGCGCAGCGCCGCCGCCTGCCTGCCGACGCTCTCGGGAAGGGCGCGGATGACCTTGCTCAGGGCGGCGCCGACGAGGTCGTCGGCGTCCACGGCGGCCGGCTGGCCGTCGAGCACCGCCATGACGAGGCCGAGGGCCTCGGGCTCGGTGAAGGCGACGGGCGGCAGCCTGGTGCCGCGCCCGAGCCGGTAGCCGCCGTAGGGGCCCCTGGCCGACTCGACGGGGATGCCCGCCTCCCGCAGGATGCCGACGTACCGGCGTGCGGCCCGCTCCGTGACGCCCAGGCAGGCGGCGAGCTCGCCGGCGGTCACGCCGGGGCGGGCCTGGAGGGTCTCCAGGGTGCGCAGGGCCCGCGCGGTGGGGCTGAGATCGGCCGGCACACGAGCAGACTAGGCGGTCGCGGCGAGAACCGGAAGTAAATCGTCCGGAATCGGTTCTAGGGTCAGGTCTCATGACGGAGCCCGGCTGGCCCCAGGAGGAGGGCTTCCCGCTCGAGAAGTGCCTGGACATCGTCCTCAACGAGGAATGGGAACACCGGCTATACAGCGAACGTGATCTGAACGCACTGCAGAAAGAGGATCGATGATGGACATCGTGCTCATCGGCGGCCTGTGGCTCGACGGATCGGCCTGGGACGAGGTCGTGCCCGAGCTCAGGGCGCTCGGCCACCGTCCCGTGCCGGTCACCCTCCCGGGCCAGGGCGACGGATCCGCCTCGGCCACGCTCGACGACCAGGTGGCGGCGGTGCTCGCGGCCGTGGACGCGGCGCCGGAGCGACCCCTGGTGGTGGGGCACTCCGCGGCCTGCACCCTGGCGTGGCTGGCCGCCGACGCGCGGCCGGAGCGGATCGCCAAGCTGGCGCTCGTCGGCGGCTTCCCCGCCGCCGACGGCGACCGTTACGCCGACTTCTTCGAGGCGAAGGACGGCGCCATGCCCTTCCCCGGGTGGGGTCCGTTCGAGGGGCCGGACTCCGCCGACCTCGACGAGGAGGCCAGGCTGCGCTTCCAGGCCGCGGCGGTCCCCGTCCCCGAGGGGGTGTCCAAGGGACTGGTACGCCTGACGGACGAACGACGGTACGACGTCCCTGTCGTCCTGGTGTGCCCCGAATACACCCCGGCCCAGGCTCAGGAGTGGCTGGACTCCGGCGCCCTGCCCGAGCTGGCCAGGGCCAAGCACGTCGACCTGGTCGACCTCGACTCGGGCCACTGGCCGATGATCACCAGGCCGGCCGAACTCGCCCGGCTCCTCGCCGAGCTCTGATCGCCGGCTGTTTGAACATCGCCCAGACCTGCGTAGCCTCCGTGTTCGACGTAGTTCGACCCGTTGGCCACGCGCCGGCGTCCGGCCGTCCGGGCGCCACGAAGGGAGACACCGCATGACGTCCGTTCCCCCGGTCACCCTGGACGACGTCCGCGACGCCGCGGCGCGGCTCGACGGGGTCGCGCACCGCACTCCCGTGCTGCGCTCACGCACGCTGGACGAGCTGGTGGGCGCGGAGGTGCTGCTGAAGTGCGAGAACTTCCAGCGGGTCGGGGCGTTCAAGTTCCGCGGCGCCTACAACGCCGTCTCGCGGCTGCCGCGCGAGCAGCTGGCCAAGGGCGTCGCGGCCTACTCGTCGGGCAACCACGCCCAGGCCGTCGCCCTGGCGGCCCGGGCGCTCGGCACCACCGCCGTGATCCTCATGCCCGAGGACGCTCCGAGCTCGAAGCTGGAGGCGACCGCCGGCTACGGCGCCGACGTCGTCACGTACGACCGTTACACCGGTGACCGCGCGGCGCTCACCGAGGAGCTGGCCGCCGAGCGGGGGCTCGCGCTCATCCCGCCCTACGACCATCCGCACGTGATCGCCGGGCAGGGCACGGCCGCGCTCGAACTGCTGCAGGAGGCGGGCCGGCTCGACCTGCTGCTCGCGCCGGTCGGCGGCGGCGGGCTGATCGCGGGGTGCGCGACCGCCGTCAAGGGCCTCGACCCCGGCATGCGCGTGGTCGGTGTCGAGCCGGAGGCGGGCGACGACACCAGACGTTCGCTGGAGGCGGGGCGGCGCGTCGCCATCGACGTGCCGCGTACCATCGCCGACGGCCAGGCCGTGGCCACGCCGGGCGAGCTGACGTTCGCGATCAACCGGCGGCTGGTCGAGGCCGTGGCGCTGGTCACCGACGACGAGATCCGCGAGGCGATGCGGTTCGCGTTCGAACGCCTGAAGATCGTCGTCGAGCCGAGCGGCGCCGCCGGTCTGGCGGCGCTGCTGGCGGGGCGCGTGGAGCGGTTGCCCGGCCGCGTCGGCGTCGTCGTCTCGGGCGGCAACGTCAGCGCCCGGCGCTTCGCCGAGCTGTGCGGTAGCTGACCAGGACGTACGGACGCGACGCCGGCGCGCGGCGGCTCAGAGCTGGTTCCTGATGGGCAGCGGCACGTCCGGCACGGGTTGCGCGAGCAGCTGGCGCACCTCCTCCGCCGCGAGGAGGTTGGCGTCCCGCAGCAGGTTCAGCGAACGCCGCCACGACTCCCGTGCGTCGTCGTGCCGGCCGAGGTCGTACAGCGTCTGGCCGAGCCACCAGCAGGACACCGCCTCTCCGAGCCACTGGCCGGTCTCGTGCTGGATCCGGATGGCCTCTTGATAGTGGCCGACCGCTTCGGAGAGCCGGCCCGCCGCCCGGCAGGCGTCGGCGAAGGTGTCGTACGCGATCCCCTGCCCCGCCGGGATCGCCAGCTCGCTCCAGAGGTCGAGGACCCGGCGGCCCTCATCGAGCGCCTCCTCGAACCTCCCCTGCCGGTAGAAGACGTGGACGCGGTTGTTGCGCACGGACGCCTCGTGGGCCCGGCGACCGCTCGCCAGGGTCATGGCGAGCCCGTTGTCCAGGGCGGCCAGCGCGTCGTCGTAGCGCTGGAGCATGGTGTACGTGATGCCGAGGTCGTTGAACGTACCCGCCTTGCGCCCCGGCTGTCCCGTGCGATCCCAGCAGTCGAGGGATTCCCTGAGATGGTGGACCGAAGCCGCGAAGTGGCCCTGCTCCTGGAAGACGGCCCCGATGGCCGTGTGCCCCATGGCCAGGCCCACCCAGTCGCCGCTCCGCTCCGCGATGTCCAGCCCCTTCTTCAGCAGCCCGGGGAGCTCGGTGAGCCACCCCTTGCGCCAGAAGACCCAGTAGATGGCCTGCGTGAGACCGATCGCGGTGCCGGAAGCGCCGGTGTCGGCGGCCTGGTGGGCGGCGGCGAGGAGGTTGTCCCGCTCTCTCTCGGACCAGGCGTTCGCCGCCTCGACGGTGGGCAGGTCGGCGCCGGGCCCTTGGGCCGGGTACGCGTTCGACGGCCCGTCCGTGCTGGGATCGATCAGCAGGTTGACCCTCTGGGCGGAGGCCAGGTAGTGATGGAACGCGCGGCGAAGCGCGGCGGTGCGTTCGGCGGCGGGGATGTCCACGGTGGCCCGCTCGCGGGCGTAGAGCCGGACCAGGTCGTGCACCCGGCAGCCGCCGTGCTGCGCGGGTTCGAGGATGCGCGCGTCGAGCAGCCGGTCCAGCGCGGCTTCGGCTCTGAGCTCCGGCCAGCCCATCAGGGCCGCGGTGGCGCCCGCGGTCAGGGTGGGGATGTCGAGGAGCCCCAGAAAGGTGAACAGGTGGGCGGCGTCGTGGCCGGTGGGCTCTTCGCGCAGGTGGTGGTGGCTGACGGCCATGGAGGCGCGGACGGCCAGGTCGGCGTGCTCGAGGGCGTCCAGGCGGCGGGCGGCGTCGGCGAGGCGGTCCGCGAGGTAGGACAACGTCCAGTCAGGCCGTGCGGCCAGGCGCGCCGCCGCGATGCGGACGGCCAGGGGGAGGCCGTCGCACAACCGTACGATCTGCTCCGCTGCCTGCGGCTCGGCCTGGACGCGGCCGGGGCCGGCGATGCGGGCGAGCAGGGCGACGGCGTCGGCGTGGTCGAGCCCCGTCAGGTGGAGATGGTGCGCGTTGTCCAGCGACACCATGGGCTGCCGGCTGGTGACGATGACCGCGCAGGCGTCACCGGAGGGGATGAGCGGACGCACCTGGTGGGCGTGGCGGGCGTTGTCCAGGATGATCAGCAGGTTGCGGGTGGCGGTGAGGCTTCGGTAGCGGGCCGCGGCCTCCTCCAGCTCGGGCGGCACGGCTGAGCCGTCGAGCCCCAGGGCGCGCAGTAAGTGGCCGAGCGCCTCGATGGGCTGCAGCGGCGGGAGCCCGGCGTGGGCGCCCTTCAGGTCGACGTACAGCACGCCGTCGGTGAAGCGGTGGGCCATGGCGTGGGCGGCGTGGACGGCCAGGGCCGACTTGCCGATGCCTCCCGCGCCGTCGATCGCGGCGATGGCCGGCGCACCGGGCGCGGCGTCGGCGATCGCCTTGTCGAGCCAGGCGACCTCGGTGGCCCGGGCCGTGAAGACCTGCGTGTCGGACGGCAGCTCGGTCAGGGCGCCGGGCGGGTCGGTCTTCCGGGAGGCCAGGTCGAGCCCCGGGTCCCCGGTGAGGACCGCGTGCTGGAGCCGGCGCAGCGTGGCTCCCGGCTCGACGCCGAGCTCGTCGACCGTGACGCGCCAGCCCTCCTGGTACACCGCGAGCGCGTCGGACGGCCGGGAATCCCGGTAGAGCGCCAGCATCAGCTGGGCGCGCGGGCGTTCCCGCAACGGATGCCGCCTGACGTGCGCGGCGAGCTCGCCCGCCACCGCGTGATGATCGCCGGCGGCCAGGCGCAGGTCGACGTGGTCCTCCTCAGCCGTCAGGCGCTCCTCCTGGAGGCGGGCGGCCTCGATCTGCGCCCAGGGGGCCGTCATACCGGCCAGCGCGTCACCCCGCCACAGCGCGAGTGCCTGCCGGAACAGCTCGCTCGCCGTCGCGCCGTCATGCCGCGCCCCGGCCTCCCGTGCCTGGCGGACCAGGCGCGAGAACCGGTGGGCGTCGACGTGCTCCGGCGCGAGCCTGAGCCGGTAGCCGCCGGGGACGGTCTCGATGATGTCGTCGTACAGCAGCTCACGCAGCTTCGACACCACAATGTGCAGCTGCTTGCCGGCGGTGGACGCCGTGCTCTCGCCCCAGACGTCGGCGAGGAGCCGTTCGGTGGAGACCGGTTGCCCGGCGTTCAAGGCCAGCCGGGCGAGCAGGCCGACCCGGCGTTCGCCGGCCAGCTTCAGCGGCCCGCCATCCACTGTGACCTCGAACGGTCCGAGAACGTTGATCTCCAGCGTCATAGTGCTCCCGTCTCTCGCTTGGTGAGGCCATTATCGGCAGTCCATGCCAGCGGTACGCCTGACACCGGCTTGCAGCCCGCTGTCAGGAACGGCATCCCGACCGGTCGACCCGTGCCCCACGCCTCCGGGCGGTCGATCTCGACACCCCGGTCGGTGCGGCCTACCTTGTTCTGATGGTGAATCCTTCTGATATCCGTACGGTGACGACCGAGGCCGAGCTCCGGGAGATCGTGAAGGAACCATCCCGATCCATCTGGGACAAGGACATCGCGCGCATCGACGAGCACGCGCGCACGATCATCGCGCACTCGCCGTTCGTGCTGCTGTCGACGGCCGACGCCGACGGGATCTGCGACGTCTCGCCCCGGGGAGACCCCGCCGGGTCGGTGCTGGTGCTCGACGACCACCGGCTGGTGCTCGCCGACCGGCCGGGCAACCACCGGGTCGACAGCTTCCGCAACGTGCTGGAGAACCCCCACGTCGGGCTGCTGTTCATCGTGCCGGGCATGAACGAGACCCTGCGCGTGAACGGCCGCGCGACACTCGTGTCGGACGCCCCTTTCTTCGACGACCTGGTGGTCCGGGGCAAGCGGCCGCGGCTGGCGGTCCTCGTCGACGTCGAGGAGCTCTACATGCACTGCGCGAAGGCGTTCCTGCGCTCGTCGTTGTGGGACACCACGACGTGGCCCGACCGCGGGAGCCTGCCCACGCTGGGACGGATCGCCAAGGACCACTTGGGCCTGAAGGTTCCCCCGGAGGAGATCGACGCCGGGCTCGCCCTGGACGCCAGGACGAACCAGTACTGACCCGCCGCGCCCATCCGCCACCGGAGGCCGCCGGCTAGGACGCCCAGCCGGGCAACCGGTACGGCACTTCGTCCCCCAGCTCTTCCTGCTCGACCACGTCACCCTCCCGCGGCAGAAGTACGGTGGCACGGCGTTGCCCGAAGTGCGCCACGAAGGGATCTGACACCTTCACCAGTTCGTCGGTCCTGATCGTTCCGCGCACAGCGTCGCTCGTCGGTGTCCTGCCCGGCGCTGTCTGCGCGGGACCGGTGAGCTGCGTCAGGCTCGTGACCACGGCGACGCTGATGACGACTCGTTTCACGATATTTCCTCGGATGGGCCGGACCCACAATGTCGTGCACCCGAGATCAGCGGTCAAGAGCGACGGGGAAACAGCTCACTCGTACGTGCGGGCCCGCAGCGCCAGGGTGACGACGGTGGCGTCGGCAGAGGACATGACGTCGCGGCCGGTGGCGGCGGCGAACTGGCGCAGCCGGTTGAGCACCGTGTTGCGGTGGCAGTAGAGCTGCCGGGCCGTCGCCGCGACCGAACCGGTGCGCAGATAGCGCTCCACGGTCTCCAGCACCCTGGCGACGTCGCGGTCCGGCAGCTTGCCCAGCCCGCCGAGCGCGTCGCGGACGAGGTCGGTCCTGAACTCGCCGAGCGTCCCCGCCGCGATCGCCGGCCACAGGTCGCGGGTGGCGGTCGGGCCGGCCGCGTCCGGCGGCAGCGCGTACAGGGTCAGCTCGGCCAGCCGCACCGCCCTGGGCACCTCCGCGAGCCCTTCGACGGCCGGGCTCACGGCGCACCGGAGGCCGCGGAACCAGCCCTCCGCCGCGCCGGGACCCGCCCGCTCGGGCACCTGCAGCACGACGATCGACCCGGCGGGCCGATCCTGTTCGTGCGTGCGGACGTCGAGGACGCCGAGCCGCTCGCGTACGGGACGAAGCGCCGCGACGCGGCCCGGCGGGAACGCCACGACGAGGAACGACGCGCCCTCGTCGAGCCCCAGCACGGTGGAGACCTGCCGCCGGATGTCGGGATGGCGGCCGTCGCACTCCAGCAGCCGGGCGAACCACCGCGCCCGCTCGTCCTGCCGGGCCTGGGCCATCTCCAGCACCCGCTGCTGGTAGGCGGCCATGATCCCCATGGAGTGGTGCTCCACCGCTTCCCACACGCGCGGCGCCTGCGCCACCAGGCTGGACAGGTCGCCGGGGCCGGCCCGCCGGCACAGCGCGTCCCAGACGACCCGGGCGTCGAGGCGTACGGCCTGCAACAGCCTCTCCAGCGGCACCCCCGCCTCCGCCCGCGCCGCGCCGATCTCGGCGGACGCGCCCGCGACGTGCTCGGGCACCGGCAGCCGCCCGATCAGCCGCAGGATCAGCTCAAGGCTGCGGCGGGCGTCGGCCAGCAGCGTCTCCTCGGGAACGACCGTCCCGGCGTAGGGGGCGCCGGTGTCGATCATCTCGGCGACGAAGCGGCCGGCGAGCGGGGCGACGTCGCGCACGAGCTCGCGCGAGAGCCGGTCGACCACGTCGGACGTCATCCGCGACCCCCTCCCGCTGTGCAAGTGCACAGTCTAGCGACGCCACCCGGGTGCCGATTGGCGATTGAACCGCAGATCAGAGGCACGACAGGGTGTCATCATGCAACCCACGGCTCACCCCCGGCGGCCGGAAACCAACCCCAGGACAGTCGCGCTGGGCGCCTTCGCGGGCACCGCGCTCGAATGGTACGACTACTACGTCTACGGCGCCGCGGCGGCGCTGGTCTTCAACAGCCAGTTCTTTCCCCAGCTGAGCCCGCTCGCGGGCACGATGGCCTCCTTCGCCACGTTCGGCGTCGGCTTCGTGGCCAGGCCCCTCGGAGCGGCCATCTTCGGCCACCTCGGCGACCGGTACGGCCGGCGCCGCATCCTCATGGTCACCGTCGTCCTCATCGGCGTCGTCACCGGGTGCATCGGCCTGCTGCCGACGTACGCCCAGATCGGGGTGGCCGCACCGATCCTGCTGGCCACGCTCCGCCTGCTGCAGGGCCTGTCCGTCGGCGGTGAGTGGAGCGGCGCCGCGACGCTGGCGGTCGAGCACGCGCCGAAGGAGAAACGCGGCATCTACGGAGTCATGCCGCAGATGGGCTCCCCGGTCGGCTCGCTGACGGCCACGGCCGTGTTCGCGCTGGTCAGCGTCCTGCCGGACGCGCAGTTCGACTCGTGGGGCTGGCGCGTCCCGTTCCTGCTGGGCTTCCCGCTGCTGCTGGTCGCGCTCTGGGTGCGCAGCAGGGTGGACGAGTCGCCGGTGTTCCAGGAGATGCTGGCCGAGCAGCGCGCCGCCAAGCGGCCGCTCGTCGAGCTGGTCCGCGGCAGCGGCGGACGCCTGGCGGTGGGCGTCGCGGTGTCGTTCGTCGGGATCGGCGGTTACTACCTGTGCGGTACGTTCCTCGTCAACTACGGCTCGGACACCGTGGGCGTCGACCGTACCGTGCTGCTCAACGCGGCCACCCTCGGGTCGTTCATCAACCTGTGCCTCTACCCGATGTTCGGCCGGATCGCCGATCGCGTCGGTCCGGGGCCGGTGGCCGTGTGGGGCGCGGCGGCCTCGGCGGCGGCGGCGTTCCCGATCTTCTGGCTGGTCGGCCTCGGCAGCGCGGCGGGCGTGGCGGCCGGGCTGGTGCTCGGCGTGGTGCTGGTGTCGGTCAGCTACGCGGCGTGCGGGCAACTGCTCAGCGAGATGTTCGCCCGCGAGGTGCGCTACTCGGGGGTGGGCCTGTCGTACAACCTGTCCGGGGCCATCAGCGGGTTCGTGCCGCTGGCGGCGACCGCGCTGCTGGCCGTGACGGGGGAGAGCCTGTGGCCGGTCGCGGCGATGTTGTGCGTGTTCTCGCTGATCACCCTGGTCGCCGCCGTGGCGGCCAGGCGGCTCCGGGTGGCGGAGCTGTGACGTACGGAAAGGACCGAGCATGAGCACCATCGCCGACGACGGCGCGCAGCCCGAGCACTACTACCACAAGCTGGTCGGCCCCGAGCCGGCGCCGGCCTTCCAGGACCCGTCCGAGCTGGAGCGTTACTGGGGCCGCCGCTGGGGCGCCGCCGACGAGGTGAGCCGGCTGCGCTCCGTGCTGGTGCGCCGCCCGAGCAGCGGCCTGGCGGCCATCACCGCCGACGCGTGGGACCCGCGCGCGGGAGCGCTGGTCGACCCCGGGCGGCGGTGGTACTGGCGCGGCGGCCAGGCGCCGGACCTGGACCTGGTGATGGAGCAGCACGCGGCGCTGCTGGCCGCGCTGCGGGCAGAGGACGTCGAGGTCGTCGAGGCGCCCGAGCTGCCCGACCACACCAAGTCGGTCTACACCCGCGACCCGTTGCTGACCGTGCCGGGCGGCGCCGTGATCACCCGCCTGGCCCCGCGCATGCGGCGCGGCGAGGAGGCGTCGGTGACCAGGACGATCGCCGCGCTCGGCATGCCGATCCTCGGCACGATCATCGGTGAGGGGCTCGCGGAGGGCGGCACGTTCGTCAAGCTCCGGCGCGACCTCGCGGTGTTCGGCCTGTCGATCCGGTGCAACCCCGAAGGCGCGCGGCAGCTCGCCCGGATGCTCGAACCGCTCGGCGTCGAGCTGGTGACCGTGCCGCTGCCCGGCTATACGATCCACGTGGACGGGCAGTTCCACATGGTCGACGAGGATCTGGCGCTGGCCAACACCCACCGCCTGCCGCACACGTTCCTGGCCCGGCTGGACGACCTCGGGATCAAGGTCGTCTCGCCGCACCCGGACGAGCAGTACGCGTGCAACTCGCTCACCGTCCGGCCGCGGCGGCTGTTGTTCCCCGCGCACTGCGTGCGCACCGCCGACCGGCTGGCCGCCGAGGGCGTGGAGATCGTACCGGTGCCGTACGACGAGGTCCTGAAGAACGGCGGCGGCATCCACTGCTCGACCATGGAACTCGTCCGCGACTGGTAGAGGTGGCCGATGCATCTGACCCCGGCGGAGCACGACCGCCTGACCGTCTTCACCGTGGCGGAGCTGGCCCGCCGCCGCCGCGACAGGGGTGCTCCGCTGTCCGCGCCGGAGGTCGTGGCGCTGGTCGCCGACGCGGTGTACGAGGCCGCCTGGGACGGGCTGCCGATGGAGGCGGTGATCGCGGCGGGCCGCGGCGCGGTGCGCGCCGAGGAGGCCGCGCGCGGAGTCCCGGCGCTGGTCCGCCGGGTCGAGGTGGACGCGCTGTTCCCGGCCGGTACGGCGCTCGTGGCCGTCGACGACCCCCTGGACGCGGAGCCTGACCCCGCGGACCCGGGGGCCGTGCTCCCGGCGGCCGAGCGGATGCCGCCGGCGCCGGGCCGCGCCCGGGTGGAGGTCGAGGTGACCAACACCGCGGACGTCGACGTGCACGTGTCGTCGCACTACCCGTTCTGGCAGGCCAACGCGGCGCTGTCGTTCGACAGGGAGGCGGCCCGCGGCCACCGGCTGGACGTGCCGGCGGGCAGCAGCCTGTGTTTCCCGCCCGGAGTGACGATCACCGTGCGGCTGGTCATGCTGGGGGGCGCGGCCACCGCGCCCCGGCTCACGCTGGGAGGCGAAGGATGAGCTTCGACAGGGCGACGTACGCGGCCGTGTACGGCCCGACCACCGGCGACCGGGTGCGCCTGGCCGACACCGGCCTGGTGGTGGAGGTGGAGCGTGACGACACCGAGGCGGGCGACGAACTGCTCGGAGGCTGCGGCAAGACCGTGCGCGAAGGGATGCTGCTCACGAGCGCCCCCCGCGACTCGGAGCTGGATCTCGTCGTCACCAACGCGCTCGTCCTCGATCCGCTGCTCGGCGTGGTCAAGACCAACATCGGCATCAAGGACGGCAGGATCGCCGGGCTGGGCCGCGCCGGGTCGCCGGACGCGGTGAACGACGTCGAGCTCGTCGTCGGCCCGCACACGGCGATGATCCCCGCCGAGGGGATGATCGTCACTCCCGGCATCGTCGACTCGCACGTGCACCTGTCCAGCCCGGCGCTGCTCGACGTGGCGCTCTCGGCAGGCGTGACCACCGTGGTCGGCATGGGTCTCGGCGGCGTGTGGGACATCGGCGTCAACCCCCGGCGCAACCTGCACCTGATGATCGAGGCCTGGCGGGAGGTGCCGGTGAACGTGGCGTTCCTGGCCCGCGGCTCATCGGTGCGGCCCGCGCCGCTGGAGGCGGCCGTCGTCGCCGGGGCGGGCGGGTTCAAGGTGCACGAGGACTTCGGCGCGCAGCCCGCCGTCGTCGACACCTGCCTCGCGGTGGCCGACGCCGCCGACCTGCCCGTGGCGTTGCACACCGACTCGCTCAACGAGTCGGGCCTGCTGCAGGACACGATCGAGGCGACGCGGGGCCGTACGGTGCACGCCTACCACGTCGAGGGCGGCGGCGGGCATCCCGACCTGCTCGAGATCCTCGCCCACCCGCACGTGCTGGCGTCCTCGACCACGCCCACGCTGCCGTACACCGTCAACACCGTGGCGGAGCTGTACCCGATGACGATGACCGTGCACCGGCAGAACGCCCTGCTGCCCGGCGACGCCGACGTGACGAGAAGCCGCGTGCGGGCGAGCGCGATCGCGGCGGAGAACGCCCTGCACGACGCGGGCGCGGTCGGCATCGTCAACTCCGACTCGATGGGCATGGGGCGCGTCGGCGAGACGGCCCGCCGTACATGGCAGCTCGCGGCGCACGCCAAGGCGGTGTCGGAGCGTCACGACCCCCACGACAACGAGCGGGTCCTGCGCTACCTCGCCAAGATCACCATCAATCCGGCGATCGCGCACGGCATGGCCGGCCAGATCGGCGGCATCGCTCCCGGCAAGGTCGCCGACCTCGTGGTGTGGCATCCGGCGTGGTTCGGCGCGAAACCCGAGCTGGTCGTGAAGTCCGGGTTCGTGGCGTGGGGGGTGAGCGCGTCCGGCGCGGCGTCCACGCGGGCGGGCCAGCCGCGGGCGTACCGGCGGTTCTTCGGCGCCATGGGTGACGCGCCCCGGCGCCTCGCGCACGTCTTCGTCGCGCGCGAGGCCCTGGACGACGCGGCCGCCCGCCGGGAGCTGCCGTCCGGGGCGAGTTACCTGCCGATCGGCGGCTCGCGAGGGCTGGCCCGCGCGGACATGGTCCGCAACACGCGGGTCCCGCACGTACGGGTGCCGCGCGACGGCGGCCCCGTCCTGGTGGACGGAGAGCCCGTGGGGCTGCCGCCGGCGAGCCGGCTCCCGCTCACCCAGGTGCACCATCTCGCGTGAGCATCGCTCGCCGGAAGGATCAGTAGATTGGTCATGTGGCTGATGACCGTGCGCCGTTAGCGTTGTCCGATCGGTACGTGCTGCTGGATCGCCTCGGCAGCGGAGGCATGGGGACCGTGTGGCGCGCGAGCGACCGGCTGCTGAACCGCACGGTCGCCGTGAAGGAGACACATCTGCGGGCCTCGGGCGACAAGGGCGCGGAGCACGCCGCCCGGGCGCGCAGGGAGGCGCACGCCATCGCCCGCATCTCCCACCCCAACGTCGTCAACATCCATGACCTGGTCTTCCACGACGAGCGGTTGTGGCTGGTGATGGAGTACGTGGACGGGCCTTCGCTGAAGCAGCACGTCGCCGCCGCCGGGCCGATGGATTCCGCCGCCGTCGCCGAGATCGGCCTGCAACTGTTGTCGGCACTGGAGGCCGTGCACGCCGCCGGCGCGCTGCACAGGGACATCAAGCCGGGCAACATCCTGCTGCGCCGCGACGGCAGGGCGGTGTTGTGCGACTTCGGCATCGCGGCGCTGGCCGGAAGCGAGTCGCTCACCACGAGCGGCGCGGTGATGGGCTCGTTCGAGTACATCGCCCCCGAACGGGTCAGCGGCCTGCCCGTGGGGCCGCCCAGTGATCTGTTCTCGCTGGGCGCCACCCTGTGCGTGCTGCTGTCCGGCCGTTCCCCGTTCGCCCGTCCGGAGCCGGTCGGCGTACTGAACGCCATCATCCGGGACGAACCTGACATCCCGGCCGCCGCGGGACCGCTGCGTCCCGCGCTCGAAGCGCTGCTGCGGAAGGACCCGGCCGAGCGCCCTTCCGTCGAGCGGGCGAGCGGAATGTTGCGGCCCCTGGCCGCGGCGTCAGCGTCTGCGTCGGCCCCGGCATCGACATCGGCGTCTGCGCCGGCACCGGCGCAGGCGGAGGGTACGCGGCAGTTCGGGGTGGGCGGCGGCGGTTCGCGCGGGCGGTTGGTGGGCGTGGCCGCGGTGTCCGCGGTCCTTCTGGTCGGCGTGGTCGCCGGCGTGGGTGCGCTGATGAGCCGCTCGAAGCTCGGCGCCGACGCGGCGGCGAGCTCCGCGAGCTCCGCGACCTCACCGGCCGCCACCCGCACCGACGCGGCGGGCACAACGGCGAGCCCCGGCGACTCGCCGGCCGCCACACACCCTACCCGCACCGACGCGGTGATGCCGGTGCCCGACGATCCCAGCCTCGAGGCGCCCGGCCATTACTGGATGTTCTCGGGCGACCGCTACATCCGGGCCCGCATGGCGGCCTCGGGTCACCCGGTGAGCGAGCGCCTGTCCGGGCCCTCGCCTCTCGACGCCTGGAAGGAGACGTTCCAGAGCCTGCCGGGCTTCCGCGACCGGATCGACGCGACCCTGCGCGTGCCCGGCTCGCGCGACGAGTACTGGGTCTTCTCCGGCGACCAGTACCTCCGCATGCGGATCGCCGGCGCCGCGCAAGGGTACGCCGACGCGCTGGTGGCGGGCCCGAGGCCGTTGCGCGACTGGGCGGACGCCTTCGGCGAGCTCGCCGGCGACGGCATCGACGCGGTGATGCGCACGCCGGACGACCCGGAGCAGTACTGGGTGTTCGCGGGCGACCGGTACGTCAGGACCAGGCTGGACGGCGAGGGCCCCGGCGGCGAGGTCAACCTGGGCCCGTCGGGCCTCGACGGGTGGGCGGGCACGTTCTACCGGCATGCCGCGTTCAAGCACGGAATCGACGCGGCGATGCCCGTACCGGGGCGGAAGAACGACTACTGGGTGTTCTCCGGCACCCAGTACATGAAGATCCGCGTCACCGACGGCCGCTACGACGACACGGTGGTCGAGGGGCCCAGGACCCTGCGCGACTGGAGCACCCTGGGATGAGCCGGGCGGTCAGCCGCCCATCACCATGCCGGCGCCCATGCCCATGATGAGGACCCCGGACACGACGGCCGTGACGGTCCTGCCGCGCTGCCCGGTCAGCAGCCTGCCGAAGACGGCGCCACCGCACGCGAGCAGTCCCCGTGACCGGCCGCGCGGGGTACGGCCGGCCACGAGGATCTGAGCGTTACGGCGTCAGCCGCCTGCCGCCGAAGGTCACGACGAGGCGGCCGTCCGAGGCGAACGACCAGCTCAGCGACCCGCCGTACGCCGAGCAGCGGGACCCGTTCGAGCCGGACCAGAACTGGTTCGAGCCGTCGGCGTCACCGATGATCCGGTCGTTCGACCCGCTGTCGCACGAGGTGTTGCCGCGGAACACCGAGGAGCCGCCGTCGAAGTTGAAGTTGCGTTCCTCGTTGCCGATGCCGACATTGTCCGACACGGTCATCCGGCCGAGGTTGCGGTTGTAGGTGAACCCGTGCTTGCCGTTCTCGTACGCGATGTTGCGCCGCACGACGTGGTTCACGCCGATGTCCTCGCCGCCGAGCTTGTAGCCGTTGCGGTCCCCGTCACCGGCCTGGCTGCCGTCGCTCAGGGTGCCGTTGCCGTAGGCGAGGGAGTCCTCGATGGTGACCGCGCCGATGGGGCCGGTGTCGTCCTTGGTGTACAGGTCGTAGCCGTCGTCGATGTTGTTGTGGGAAACGGTGTAGCGGAAGACGTTGCCGGGGCCGACGGTGAGCTTCGGGGCGAAGCCGTCGGCGTCCTCGCCGTCGGAGTCGGCGTTGTCGTGCGACACCGAGCTCACGACGAGGTTGCCGGACGGCCACTGGTCCGCGGGCGCACCGGCCACCAGCCGCGACAGTTGCAGGCCCGAGTCGCGGTTGAAGCGGGTCACCGTACGCTCGATGACGTTGTTGTGGCCGGCGAGCAGGATGCCGTTGTCGCCGGCGCGTTCGACGACGATGCCGCGGATGTGCCAGTACGACCCGCCCACGGCGAGCCCGCGGTTCGCCGAGTCCTCGCTCTGAGCGGAGAAGTTCAGCACCGGCGTCTCGCCCGGATAGGCGAACAACTCCGTGCGGTCGCCCGGGAGCCCGTCGTCGCCCGGCGCTATGGTGACCGTCTGCGCGTGGCGGTAGGTGCCGCCGCGCATGTAGATCGTGCCGCCGGGGGCGACGCGGGAGATGGCGGAGGTGAGGGTCGTCGGGTCCGACTCCGTCCCGGCAGCGCCGTCGCCGCCGCCCGGTGCCACGTACAGCGTGTCGGCCGGAGGCTGGGTCGTGCCGCCGGCGTCCACCTCGACGTAGTCGATGTTGGGCAGGCCGTTCGAGGTGGTGGGGTCGAGCCGGATGGTGTTGCTCCCCGCGTTCAGCGGCACGGTCAGCGTCGTGGTGGTCCAGGAGGTCCAGGCGCCGGTGGCCGCGAACGGGAGGGTCTGGAGGGTGGTGCCGTTGACGATCAGGCCGGCGGGGCGGCCGCTGGTCGTGCCGTTGGCGTGACGGATGCCGAGGGTGGCCGTTCCGGCGGCGCCGGCGTTGACGGTGAATTGGGCGTAGGCGCCGGTGCTGTTGTCGCCGTTGCAGAATCCGCTGCCCGAATACCCGGTGTGGTCGTTGTCGATGCTGCCCTCGCAGACGGCGGGCGCGGTCTCGGCTTCGTAGCGGGTGGGTGCGGCGTGTGCGGGTGGCGCGACGGCGAGCGTGCCAGCTAACAGGCCGGCGCAGGCGATGGCGGAGGTGAGGCGCATCATGCTGCTCCAATGGGTTGGGTACGGCGTCCCTTGCCCGGGCAAAGCAGAAACGGATGCCACAGTAGGAAAGCGCTTTCCCTCCGTCAACCGCCGCTGAAACTTTCATCCGCCCGCCAGTACGGCCACCCCCCGAGGCGGCAGGACGAGCACGCCGCCGGACCGCTCGCCGTCGAGCAGCACGCTCCCGCCGCCCGGCACCGGCACCCGGCGCTCCTCGAAGGTGTGGTTGAGCAGGAACAGATGGTGTACGCCGTCCGCCCCGGCCCGGGTGACCGCCTCCACACCCTCCGGCAGCCCGGGCAGCCCCACGCCCGCCTCGGCGGCGATGCGGCGGGTCAGCTCCCGCATCACCGCGGGGTCCGGCCGGGTGCCGACGTACCAGGCGACGCCTTCGCCATAGGCGTGCCGGGTGACGGCCGGGGAGCCGTCGCCGAACGCGGCCACCGCCTCGGCGCCCTCCAGCTCGATGCGCTCGGACCACAGCGTGGCCGCCGACCGTGCACCCTCCATGGTGATCGCAACGGTCGCCCCCGCGTGCAGCGGGTCGAACTCGGTGATCGACAGGCCGAGCAGCTCGCGCAGCGGCCCTGGATATCCGCCCAGCCACACCCGGTCGTTCTCGTCGACGATGCCGGAGAAGAACGACACCACCAGGTGACCGCCCCGCTCGACGTACGCGGTCAGGTTCGCCGCCGCCTCCGCCGTGAGCAGGTAGAGGTTGGGCACCACCACCAGCCGGTAGCCGCTGAGGTCGGAGGTGGGCCGCACGATGTCGGTGGTGACGCCGAGCCGCCACAGCGGGTCGTAGTGGTCGCGCAGCCGGTCCATCATGCGGATCCGGTCACTCGGGTGCGACTCCTGCTCGACCGCCCACCAGTTGCGCCAGTCCAGCACGAGCGCCGTCTCGGCCCGCACTCCCGACCCCTCGACCGCGCCCAGCGACCGCAGGTCGGCGCCGAGGTCGCGGACCGCCTGGTGCAGCGGATGATCGGGGCCCGCGTGCGGGACCATGGCGGAGTGGAACTTCTCGGCGCCGCCGCGTGAGGCGCGCCACTGGAAGAACAGCACGGCGTCCGCGCCCCGGGCCACCGCCTGCAGGCTGTCCAGCCGCATGCCGCCCGGCTTCTTGGCCGGGTTGGTGCCCATCCAGTTGACCGCGGAGGTGGCCTGCTCCAGCAGCCACCACGGCCGGCCGTCGCCGAGCCCGCGCCACACGTCGAAGAACAGCGCGCTCTGCAACTGCGGCTCGGGCTCCCGCTGGTCGGGGTAGCAGTCGCCGCTGACGACGTCCATCTCCGCCGCCCAGGCCGGGTAGTCGGTGGTCGGGGTGACGTTGCACAGGTTGGTGGTGACCGGGATGTCCGGAGTGGCCGCGCGTACCACGTCCACCTCCAGCCGGTAGCAGTCCAGCAGCGCGTCGGAGCAGAACGCGGTGAAGTCCAGGGTGTGCGCCGGGTTGGGGATGCCGGTGGTGCGGCGGGGCGGGAGGATCTCCTCCCACGCGGAGTACCGCTGGCTCCAGAAGGTCGTGGTCCAGGCCTCGTTGAGCCGGTCCAGGGTGTCGTAGCGGCGCCGCAGCCAGCCGCGGAAGGCCTCGGCGCACAGGTCGCAGTAACACTTGGGCACCTGGCAGCCGTACTCGTTGCCGATGTGCCAGGCGGCCAGCGCCGGGTGGCCGGCGTACCGGCGGGCGAGCTCGGCGACCAGGGCCCGCGCCGCCTCCCGGTAGGCGGTGGACGACGGGCAGATGTGGCAGCGCGAGCCGTAGCTCAGCCGTACGCCGCCGTCGTCGACCGGCAGCGACTCCGGATGGCGGTGGCCCAGCCACGGCGGCGGCGAGGCGGTCATCGTGGCCAGGCACACCGCCACGCCGTGCTCGTGCAGCAGGTCCATGACCTCGTCGAGCCACGCGAACCGGTAGTCGCCCGGGACGGGCTCGACCTGCGCCCAGGCGAAGATGCCCAGCGTCACGAAATTGACGCCGGCGTCGCGCATCAGCTTCGCGTCCTGCGCCCAGACCTCGCGCGGCCACTGCTCGGGGTTGTAGTCCCCGCCGAAGCGGATCATTCGCGTACGCTCCCTTCGGTCAGGCCGGCCCGCCAGAACCGCTGGAGGGCCCCCGACAACACGATCAGCGGGATGACCGACACGAACGAGCCGACCACCACCAGCGTCTGGAGGATCGGCTCCCGGTCGGCGAAGCCCTGCCAGCTGGTCAGGCCGAGGGTGAGCGGGTAGAGGCTGCTGTCCGACAACATCACCAGCGGCAGGAAGTAGTTGTTCCAGATCCCGATGAACTGGAACAGGAAGATCGTCACCATCGCCGGAGACATGATCTTGAGGGCGATGGTGAGGAAGATGCGCCATTCGCCGGCGCCGTCCGCCCTGGCGGCGTCGAGCACGTCGTCCGGCACCGTGGCCGCGTACACCCGGGACAGGTAGACCCCGAACGGGCTGACCAGGCTGGGCAGCAGCACCGCCCAGTAGGTGTTGGCCAGGCCGACGTCGGACATCAGCAGGAACAGCGGCAGGCCGATGGCGGTGGTCGGCAGCAGCACCCCGGCGAGGATGACGTTGAACAGCGCCTCCCTGCCGCGGAACTCGCACTTGGCCATCGCGTAGCCGGCGCACGCCGCGATGAGCGTGGCGCCCGCCGCGCCCAGCGCGGAGTAGATCACCGAGTTGAGGATCCACCGCAGGTAGATGCCGTCGCCGAAGGAGAACAGGTCGCCGAGGTTGGTCCACAACTGCGGGTTGGCGAACCACAGGGGCGAGGAGTTGATCAGGTCACCGGTGTTCTTGGTGGCCGCCACGACCAGCCAGTACAGCGGCAGCAGGAAGTACGCCGCGAGCACCAGCAGCAGAACGGTGGTGAGCCAGCGCAGGCCGATCGTTCTCATCGAACCTCCTTAAGCGTGGAGACACCGGGCTTCAGCCTTGGGGAGGAAGTCAACGGCGTCCCCTCCCCACGAAGCGCAGGAACCCGAAGGACAGCACGGCGGTCACCAGCGCCAGGATGATCGACTCGGCGGCGGCCAGAGCCATGTCGTTGCCGTTGAACGCGTCGTGATAGGCGGTCAGCGTGGGCGTGTAGGTGGTCGAGATGCCGCCTGACAGCGGGAGCAGGACCAGCGGCTCGTTGAACAGTTGCAGCGAGCCGATGATGGTGAACACGGTGATCAGCACGAGCGCGGGGCGGAGCAGCGGGATCTGGACCCGCCAGGCGATGCCCCAGCGTCCGGCGCCGTCGATCCTGGCGGCTTCGTAGAGCGTGCGCGGGATCGACTGCAACTGCGCCACCACGACCAGCATGTTGTAGCCGACGAACAGCCACACCACGATGTTCATGATGGACCAGAACACCGTGCCCGGCCCCAGCAGGTCGGTCTCGATGCCGAACGCGGCCAGCACGGGGGTGAACGGCGAGGTGCCCGGCGCGTACAGGAAGCCCCACATGATCGAGGCGATCACGCCGGGGATGCCGTACGGCAGGAAGAAGCTGGTGCGGAAGAACCGCGGCCAGCGCGCCATGCCGGCCTCCAGGATCAGCGCCAGCACCGTGGCGCCGACCACCATCAGCGGCACCATGATCGCCGCGTAGACCAGGATGCGGCCGAGGCTCTCCACGAACCCAGGGTCGGACAGCGCCTTTCCGTAGTTCGCCAGGCCGGCGAAGCGGGTGCTCTGGCCGTGCAGCCCGAGCAGGCCGGAGCGCTCGACGGCGGTGAAGCTCTGCGCCAGCGCGTACAGGATGGGTGCGACGAAGAACCCGGCGAACAGCAGCACGAACGGCGCCAGGAAGATCGCGGCGGTGCGTTTCCTCATCGGGCGTTCAGCCCTTTCTCCCTCAGTTGCTCGACCACCTGCGTCTGCGCCGCCCGCAGCGCGCTGGAGAAGGTGCCCTCGCCGGCGAGGGCCCGCGGGAAGCTGTCGTTGAGCCGCTGCCTGGTCTCCTCGTAGCCGGGCCACCACACCCAGCCGCGCGGCACCTGGCTGGACGATTCGGTGAACAGCTTGTCGGTACGCTGCCCGCCGAGGAACGCGGAGGGCTTGGTCAGTGACGGGCTGGACATGCCGTCGAGCGCGGCGGGCCAGCCGTAGCCGCTCTCGATCAGCATCGCGACGCTGCGCGGGTCGCGGTTGATCCACAACGCGAACTCGACGGCCTCGCGGGGATGCTCGCAGCCGCGCAGCAGCGCGGTGGACGAGCCGCCGTTGCTGGCGGAGGCCTTGCCGCCCGCCTCCCACTGGGGCAGCGGCGCGGCCCGCCACTTGCCGGCGGTGTCCGGCGCGTTGGCCGCCAGGATCGCCTCACCCCACTGCGCGAGGGGGATCGCCACGAGGTTGCCGGAGGCGAGGTCCTTGTACCAGCTCGGCGCGAAGTGCGGGCTGACCTTGACGAGCCCGTCCTTGATCATGCCCTGCCAGTAGTCGGCCACCTTCAGCGTCTCCGGGCTGGTCATCCTCGCGTTCCAGACGCCGCCGCGGGTGTCGAACCACGGCGTGCCGGCCTGCCAGGCCAGGCTGATGAAGGGGGAGGCGTCGTTGGCGGGGAAATTCGTGACGTAGGCGTCGGGGTCGGCCGCGCGGACCTTGACGGCCGCCTCGCGATACTCGTCCCAGGTCGTCGGCACCTCGATGCCCCACTTGTCGAACAGGTCGGCCCGGTAGTAGAGGGCCATCGGGCCGGTCGCCTGCGGTACGGCGTAGGTGCCGCCCTCGTACGTCACCAGGTCCCAGGTGTTCTGCTGGAAGTCGGCCCGGTCGGCGTCGGTGAGGTAGGGGTTCAGGTCCATCAACTCGACGTTGAGCAGGAACGACGGCAGTTCCTGGAACTCCATCTGGGCCAGGCAGGGCGCGTCGCCGGCCAGCACGGCGGCGTGGATCTTGGCGTACCCGCCCTTCGGTCCTGGCGGGATGTTGTCCAGCGTGACCTGGACGTCGTCGTGGGTGCGGTTGAACAACTCGACGGCCTTGTCCATCCCCGGAACCCACGCCCAGAAGGTGAGCCGGACGGGATCGCGCCCGGTTGCGTCGGCGCCGCCCCCGCAGGCGCTCAGGAGCAGCATCGCCACCGCGGCCAGGCTGAGGAGGGGGGATCCCAAGCGGCGTGGCCAAATAACCATAAAATATGCTTTTATCATCTTCACAAGGGGATCGGAAGGGATGTGCGGCCTTGAGCTATCCACGGCGTGGGATGCACGGTGAGGTCGTCGAGGATCTGGGCCGGCGCATTCTCGGGGGCGATCCCGATGCCGGCGGAACCCTCGACCCGACCGCCCTGGCCAGGCATTACGGCGTCAGCCACACGGTCATGCGGGAGGCGCTGAAGACCCTCGCGGCCAAGGGGCTGGTGGACGCGCGGCCCAAGCGCGGCACGTTCGTCAGGCCGCGCGCCGAGTGGTCGATGCTCGATCCCGACGTTCTGCGGTGGCGGTTCACCCAGCGCGGTGACGAGGGAATGCTCCGCGACCTCGCCGAGGTCCGGGCCGTGGTGGAGCCGGCCGGCGCACGCCTGGCGGCGCAGCGCCGTACCGACGAGGACCTGGAGATCCTGGAAGCGGCGCTGGCCCGCATGGCGGGCACCGTCGCCGACCCCGTGGCGCACACCGAGGCCGACATCGCCTTCCACCGCGCGCTGCTCGCCGCCGCCCGCAACGAGGTGCTCGACTGCCTCCAGGTGGTGATCGCCGCCGCGCTGTACGCGCGGGACCGCCTGGTGCACGCCGGCGGCGAGCGCACCGGATTCGCCGCCACCCACAGGGCGGTCCTGGACGCGGTGCGCCGCGCCGATCCCGACGCCGCCGAATCCGCCATGCGAGACCTGCTCGCGCAGGCCGGAAAGGACGAAGCCGCATTATGACCACCCCCCACATGACGTCCAGGCGGCGCATGCTCGCCTACGCCGCAGGGCTGGCCGGGCTGGCCGCCGTCGCCCAGGTGCCCGGCGGCTGGACCGACTCCTCACCCGCCCTGCCCTCCTCGCCGTTCACCCTCGGCGTCGCCTCCGGCGACCCCCGCCCCGACGGTGTGGTGTTGTGGACCAGGCTCGCCCCTCAACCGCTCGCCGACGACGGGTTCGGCGGTATGCCGCGTACCCCGGTGCCGGTGCGCTGGGAGGTCGCCGAGGACGACGGGATGCGCAAGGTCGTCCGCAGGGGCGTGGCCACCGCCCGCCCGGAACTCGCGCACGCCGTGCACGTGGAGGTGCGCGGGCTGCGCCCCGGCCGGGCGTACTGGTACCGCTTCACCGCCGGCTCCGACGACAGCCCGGTCGGCCGCACCAAGACCGCGCCGGATCCCCGCCGGGCCGTGCCGGTGAGCTTCGCCTTCGCCTCCTGCCAGGCCTGGGACGCCGGCTTCTACACCGCCTACCGCGACATGGCGGGCCAGGACCTCGACCTCGTCGCGCACCTGGGCGACTACATCTACGAGAACGGCATCGGCGCCACCGGAGGCAAGCGCGGCACGTCCCTGTCCCCCGCGCACGGCGAGCTCGTCCAGACCCTCTCGCAGTACCGGCTGCGGCACTCGCTCGTCGGCACCGACCCCGACCTGCAGGCCGCCCGCGCCGCCGCCCCCTGGGTGTTCACGCTCGACGACCACGACGTGGAGGACAACTGGGGCGCCGACCGGTCGCCCACCGGCGCGACCCCGGAGAACTTCCTGCGCCGCCGCGCCGCCGCGTTCCGCGCCTTCTACGAGAACAACCCGATGCGTCCCTCCGCGCTGCCGGTCGGGCCCGACATGGCGATGCACCACCGGGTCGGCTACGGGCGGCTGGCGACCTTCTTCGTGCTGGACGCGCGGCAGTTCCGCAGCCCGATCGACATCGGCGCGCGGCTCGACCCGTCCCGCACCATGCTGGGCGAGGAGCAGGAACGATGGCTGCTCAAGGAGCTCGCCGGCTCGTCGAGCACGTGGAACCTGCTGGCCAACCAGGTCATGATGTTCCAGCTCGACCGGCTCACCGACCCCGGGCTGCAGCAGCTCAACCCCGACTCCTGGGACGGCTACGCGGCCGCGCGCGAGCGACTGTGGGCCGGCATCGCCGAGCGCCGCGTGTCCAACCCGGTGGCGCTCACCGGCGACGCCCACGTCAACTGCGCCGCGGAGCTCAAGGCCGACTTCGCCGACCCCGGCTCGCCGAACGTGGGCGTGGAGTTCGTGGGCACCTCGATCACCTCCGGCGGCGACGGCTCCGACAGCACGCCGGGAGGCCAGGAATGGCTGGCGGCCAACCCGCACCTGAAGTTCTTCAACAGCCAGCGCGGATACGTGCGCTGCCGGGCCGACGCCGACACGCTGACCACCGACTACGTGGTGGTGGACAAGGTCACCACGGCCGGCGGCGCCGCGTCGGTGCGCAGGTCGTTCGTCGTCGAATCCGGCCGCCCGGCCCTCCAGGACATGTGAGGTTGGATCATGAGAAGGACGTTCCACGCCGCCGCAGCGGTGGCGATCTGCTCGGGCCTGTTCGCGATGCCCGCCGCGTCCGCCGCGGGATCCGTCTCCGCCCGCCTGCCCGCCACGCCGGCGGGCCAGGTCCTGGTGGTGCAGGCCAACCTCCAGGACTCCGTACGCCAGGCGGACGCCCGCGACACCCGCGACCTGGACAACTTCGCCAGGCGGCTGGCCGGGAAGGTGCCCGCGGCGCCGGACGCCCTGCTGCTCACCGAGGTCCTCGGCCCCGGCGCCCGGCATCTGGCGAGCGCGCTGAGCCGGGCCACCGGGCAGCGCTACCGGGCCGAGGTGGCGGGTGAACGCTCCGCCTTCCTGCCCGACGGCGCGGTCAGGGAGAACGCGATCATCCTGAACACCGGCACGATGACGGTGGCCGCGCGCGGCGGCTTCGAACGGGTGCAGGACGAGGACCAGGCCCACGTGGTGGCCGCGCGGCGGGACGGCACGCTGCGCGTACCGCTGGTCGCCGCGCACCCCGGGGGCGATCCCGCGCCGGCCTCGGCCTGGCTCGCCGACCGTCTCGCCCGGGAGGACGGCGTCACCGTGCTCGGCGGCGACTTCCGCGCCGGGCGCTGCGCCGTACCGGCGGAGGACCAGGCCATCGGCTGCGAGCCGCAGCCGTTCTGGGCGGACCTGACCGGGCCGCGCGCCTACACCGACGCCTATTTCGAGCGCGGCGACGCGCAGGCGCGCCGGCACAGCGGGTACGTCTTCGCGAGGGGGGACGTGCTGAAAGCCGCGATCGACACCGACATGCCGGACGTCTCGGACTGCAAGGCGGACTTCGACGCCGGTCGCTCGCACGCCGCGGACCGGGACTGCCGGGACGCCTACTACGCCGACGAGCCGTTCGGATGGGCGCTGCTCGGGGCCGCCCGCGACGAACAGCAGTCGGTGATCCCGGCGAAGCTCGCGCTCGACCACTGCGAGCTGGCCGTGCGCACCGCCGGCGTGATGGCCAGGGTCGTCAACAACACCACGGCGCCGCTGTCGCGGCCGGTCCGCGTGAGCGCGTCCGAGCCGCTCACCGCCACACCCGCCGAGGCCGCCCTCGACGTGCCCGCGGGCCAGGCGAAGAACGTCGTCGTGACCGTCACCGCGCCCAGGGACACCGAACCGGGCGAGCACACCGTCACCGTGACGATCGGAAGCGAGCAGCGGGAGCTCCCGGTCACCGTCACCGAGGACTGCGTCGAGCCGAAGGTGTACGCGACCAGCTTCCACGCGGGCTCCGGCCCCGAACTCGCGGTGGACGAGGACATCGCGACCTTCTGGCACTCGGAGTATCAGCCGCCGCACCCGCTGCCCCAGTCGATCACCCTCAACCTGGGCGAGACCAAGAAGATCAGCGCCCTGGACTACCAGCCGCGCTTCGACGGCAACCTCAACGGCACGATCCTCGACTACAAGGTCTACCTCAGCACCGACGGCCGCACGTTCACGGAGGTCACCAGCGGATCGTGGGCGGCCGACGCGCGGAAGAAGAGCGCCTCGTTCGAGGCGGCCGACGCCCGCTACGTGCGGCTGGAGGGCAGCCGGGCCAGCGGCGGATCCTACCTGTCGGCGGCGGAGGTGAGCGTGCGATGACCAGGTTCGCGGGGCGGACGGCCGTCGTCACGGGTGGCGCGCGGGGCATCGGCGCCGCCACGGTCCGCCGGCTGGCCTCGGAAGGAGCCTCGGTGGTCGTCGCCGACATCGACCAGGCGGCGGGCAGGCAGGTGGCGGACTCCGTCCCCGAGGCCGTGTACGCCGAGTGCGACGTGGCCTCGCCGCGGGCCTGGGACGACCTTCGCACGCTGGTCCTCGACCGGTTCGGGCGGCTGGACGTACTCGTCGGCAACGCCTACCTGGTGCGGCAGGGGCCCGCCGACCAGGTGGGGCCGGACGACTGGAACGCCCAGCTCGCGGTCAACCTCGGCGGGTTCTACCTGGGCGCGCGTACGTTCATCGGCGAGCTGCGGCAGGCTCGCGGCGCCCTCGTGGCGGTCTCCAGCGTGCACGCCGGATTCGGCCTCCCCGGCCGCCCGGCCTACGCCGCGTCCAAGGGCGGGCTGCTCTCGCTGACCCGGCAGCTCGCCGTGGAGTACGGCCCCGAGGTACGCGCCAACGCGGTGGTGCCCGGCCCCATCCTGACCGGGACGTGGGACGGCATCGACGAGGAGGGCCGGGAGCGCTCGGCCCGCGCCACGGTGGCCGGGCGGCTCGGCAGCCCCGACGAGGTGGCCGCCGCCATAGCGTTCCTGGCCAGCGGCGAGGCGTCGTTCATCACCGGCGCCTCGCTGACCGTCGACGGGGGCTGGAGCGTCACGAAGGACTCCAACTGACCACCTGAACCGGACCACTGGGCCCGAACCGCCCGAACCGTCGGAACCGCCGGAACCGTCTGAACCGGATCATCTGGACTTCCGCCGGACCGCGACCGATCGAAAAGGGACTCATGCGCATCGTCTCGCTCACGACCTACCTGGTGGCGCCCCGCTGGTTGTTCCTGCGCGTCGACACCGACGAGGGGATCACCGGCTGGGGCGAACCGGTGGTCGAGGGCAGGGCGGCCACCGTGGCCGCGGCCGTGGCGGAACTGTCCGAATACCTGGTCGGCGCCGATCCGCTGCGCATCGAGGACCACTGGCAGGTGCTCACCAGGGGCGGCTTCTACCGGGGCGGGCCGGTGTTGTCCAGCGCGGTCGCCGGCATCGACCAGGCGCTGTGGGACATCGCCGGCAAGACCTACGGCGTGCCGGTGCACCGGCTGCTCGGAGGACCGGTCAGAGAGCGCGTGCGCGTGTACGGCTGGGTGGGCGGCGACTCGCCCGCCGAAGCGTCCGACGCGGCGGTGGAACTGGTGGAGGGCGGGTTCACCGCACTGAAGATGAACGCGGCGGGCATCCTGCGCGCCATCGACACGGCGGCCTCCGTCAAGGCCATCGTGGACCGGCTCGCGTCGGTGCGCGCCGCGGTCGGTGACGAGGTGGACATCGCGCTGGACTTCCACGGCCGGCTGAGCCTGCCCATGGCCCGCCGCGTGCTGCCGCTGCTGGAGCCGTACCTGCCGTTCTTCGTGGAGGAGCCCGTCGTGCCGGAGCTCACCGCCGAACTCGCCGCGGTCACCTCGGCCACCAGCATCCCGATCGCGGCGGGGGAGCGGCTGTACTCGCGCTGGGAGTTCCGCCCCGCGCTGGAGGCGGGCATCGCGGTCGCCCAGCCGGACGTCTCACACGCGGGCGGCATCTCGGAGACCCGGCGCATCGCCGCCCTGGCCGAGGTCTACGGCGCCGCCGTCGCCCCCCACTGCCCGCTCGGCCCGATCGCCCTGGCCGCCAGCCTGCAGACCGGCTTCGCCACCCCGAACCTGCTCATCCAGGAGCAGAGCCTCGGCCTCCACTACAACCAGCCCGCCGACCTGCTCGACTACCTGGTGGACCCGTCGGTGTTCAGGTACGCCGACGGGCACGTGCCGCTGCCGACCGGCCCCGGCCTCGGCATCGAGATCGACACCGCCGCCGTCGAACGCGCCGCCGAGACCGGCCACCGCTGGCGTTCCCCCATCTGGCGCCGCGACGACGGCGGCCTCGCCGAATGGTGATCGTCCGAAGGTCCCCGGCCCGAGGACCGGCGCGCCCGAAGTCGTCGGTCCGGTGTGAGTGGCGGGTTCACGGGCGGCCCAGTGCCGCGCAGCGGGCACGGACCGCCTCGGCCGCGGTGTCCCCGACGGCGTCGTAGCACTCCACGGCCCGCTTCCAGGCGTCCAGCGCGGCCGCCGTGTCGCCCGCCGCCATGTGCGTCTCCCCGAGCCGGACCAGCGTCTGCCCGGCAGGGCGGAGGTCGTCGCACTCCTGGAACAGTTCGGCCGCCCGCTCGTAGCCGGCCACCGCCCGCGGGTGGTCACCCATGGCGTCCAGCACGTAGGCGATGCTGTCCCAGGCGTGCCCCTCGCCCTGGGCGTAGCCGAGGTCCGCCAGGATGCGCTGCGCGTGGCTGCAGTCGGTGAGCGCCTGGTCGTACGCACCGAGCTGGGCGCGCCACCAGCCGGCGTTGTTCAGCGCCCGGGCCGTGCCGATGGTGTCTCCGCCCGCCTCGAAGAGTTCCAGGGCGCGCAGCGCGTGGCCGAGTTCCTCACCGGGGCGTACCCGGCTGACCGGCACCGTCAGGCCCAGGTGCAGATGCGCCTCCAGGACGGGCTCGCCGAGGTCGCGGTGGAGCTCGATGGCCTGGTCGAAGTCCCCGACCGCCTCCTGGTCGTGGCCGAGCCCGGCGTGGGCGCGGGCCAGGCGGCTGTGGCTGCCGGCCTGCGCCACGCGGTCGCCGAGCCGTTCGGCGGCGCCCAGCACCACCGCCTCGACGCGCAGGATCTCCTCCCAGTGGCCACGGCGCTGCATGAACTCGCCGAACCCCCACGCCAGCTGCCAGGCGTGCCGGTCCAGCCCGGCCTCGGCCGCCTCAGACACCACCGCGGGCAGCGCCACCGACTCGGCGGCGTACCAGCGCAGGGCCTCGGCCCGCCCGGCGAAGCGCTCCACGGCGACGCCGGGGACGGGCGGGTCCGGCGTGACGTGCTCGCGGTGCGGATAGCACACGGCGCTGGCCGCGCAGGCCGACTGCAGGTAGTGGTCCAGCAGGCGCCGGGTGGCGGAGCGCCGTACGGTGCGGCCGTCGGCGGCGCGGGCCTGTTCGGCCGCGTACGCGCCCAGCAGGTCGTGCAGGCGCAGCCGGCCGTGGGTGGAGAGGTCGACGAGGTTGGCTCGGTCGAGGTGGTCGACCAGCTTCCGCGTACGCTCCACGGGCAGGGCGGCCAGGCTGGCCGCGGCGGACAGCGAGAAGTGCGGGCCGGCCTGTGCGCCGAGGTGGCGGAAGAGCCGGGCCGCCTCCTCGTCCAGGTCGCGGTAGGAGCGGGCGAACACGGCGCGCAGGTCGATCGCGGGGTCGGTGTCGGCGAACGGTTCGAGGTCCGTCTCCGCCCCTTCGAGGTCGGCGGCGATCTCGGCCAGGGGCAGGTCGCTGCGCCGTACCATCCGTGCCGCCACGATGGCCAGGGCCAGCGGCAGGCGGCCGCACCTGTCGATGATCAGATTCGCGGCCTCGGACTCGGCTGCCAGGCGGGCCGGGCCGACCCGGGCGGCCAGCAGGTCGCGGGCGTCCTCGCGGGACAGGACGTCCAGATGGAGGAGGGAAGCGCCGACGGTGACCGACAGCGAGGGCAGCTCCGACCTGCTGGTGATCACCGTGAGGGATCCGGGCGCCGTGGCCAGCAGCGGAGCGACCTGGTCGGCGCCGCGGACGTCGTCGAGCATGACGAGCACCCGGCGGTCGGACACCAGGCTGCGATAGAGCCCGGTCTGCGCCTCGACGCCGGAGGGGACCTGGCTCTCCGGGACGCCGAGCGCGCCGAGGAAGCGGGGCAGCACCGTGCGGGCACCCGCGGAGTCGAGGGCGCCGAGGCCGGCGTAGAGCTGCCCGCCGGGGAACCGGTCGCGGTGCAGGTGGGCCCAGCGCAGCGCCAGCGACGACTTGCCCACCCCCGGCGGTCCCGAGATCACGCAGACGGCGCCGGCGGCCGCCAGTTCCTCCAGCTCGGCCCTGCGGCCGACGAAACACCCGAGCTGGACGGGCAACTGCGCGGGAACCGGACGTTCGGCCTCGGCCACCTCGCCGTTCCGTAGCAACATGCGATGGACCCGGCGCAGCGCCGTACCGGGTTCGACGCCCAGCTCCTCGGCGAGCGTGTGGCGTACGCCGGCGAAGCAGGTCAGCGCCTCGGCCGTACGCCCCGACGCGTGCAGCGCCTCGATCAGCGCGACGGCCACCAGCTCGTCCAGCGGGTGCTCCTCCGCCAGCGGCGACAGCGCCGCCACCGCGGCTCCCGGGTCGGCGACGGTCACCGAACGCGCCCACCGCAGCACGATCTCCTTGCGCTCCTCCCGCAGCCGCCGGCGGGCACGTTCGGCCCACTCGCCCGGCAGCCCCGTCAGCGGGTCACCGCGCCACAACGCCAGCGCCTCGTCCAGCAGCTCCCGAGGATCCGGTACGGCCGCCGCCCGCCCGGTGAGCCGGCGGAACCGCGACAGGTCCACGGCGGATTCGTCCACGTCGAGCAGGTAGCCGCCGAGCTTGCGCAGCACGTCGCCGTCGTCGCCGAGCACGTCGTGGCGAAGGTGGGTGATGATCGTGTACAGCGTGTTCCGCGCCCCGGACGGGATCCGTTCGCCCCAGATCCGGGTCAGCAGCGTCTCGACGGGGACGACCCGGCCGACCTCCCAGGCGAGCGCGGCGAGTGCGAGCGCGGCCTGGGGAGGGCGCACCGCACTGGTCTGATCCGCGCGCTCCAGCTCCACCGGTCCGAGCAACCGAATCAACATGAGTTCCCAGCGTAGCCAGGGGAGATCGACTTCGTGCCATGGCTGCGCAACAGCATGGAGAAGTCACTGAGGAGTCATTGAGAAATCACTGAGACGTCCGGGTGAGGCTGCCAGGAGAAGGCCCGTCCTACAGGAAGCGAGGGCTCATGCACGCCTTACACGGACTCTGCGACCGCCTGGTCGCCCGGCTCGTCCCGCAGGTGAAGGCCTCGGCGCTGGGGTGCTACTGGCAGTGGGACGACAAGCCGCAGCAGTGCTACAAGCGCTGGTGCTGTGAGTACGTCAACGGGACGAGATGTAACGGCTGGGTCCGTTGCTGACGGACAACAGGAGGCAGGACGTCATGCGGGTGCTCACCAGACTCACCGATCGGCTCGTCGAACGACTCGTCCCCCAGGTCAAGGCCTCGGCCAGCAGTTGCTGGGAGGAATATCGCACCGTGATGGGTGGCCGGTGCCAGTACCGCAGGTGCTGCTCCTACAACACGGGGACCAGGTGCAACGGCTGGTCCTACTGCTAGACGCCGGTCCGGTGTCGTGACCCACGGGCCGGGCCTCTGACCAGGCCCGGCCCTCCGTTCCGCGATGAGGAGATCGTGATGGTTTACGCGCTGTGGGCGGCCGTGGTGGTGCTGGCCGTGCTGTGCGTCCTCAACCTGGCGCTGGGCCTGGGCATCATCCGCAGGCTGCGCGAGCACACCGAGCGTCTCAACGGCCTGTACGAGCAGGCCGGCGGCGCTCCACCGCCCTCGCTCCTGCCCGGTGAGACGGTGCCGGAGTTCGAGGCGGGGTCCCGGCTGCGCGGGCGTACGCTGGTCGGCTTCTTCTCCCCGTCGTGCGCGCCCTGCAAGGAGCTGGCCCCCAAGTTCGCCGAGCTGGCCCTGACGATGCCGCGCGAACAGGTCATCGCCGTGATCGCCGGCTTCCGCGACGAGGCCGGGCCGATGCGCGAGCTGCTCGAACCGGCCGCCATGGTCGAGACGGCCGGCCCGGACGGCGGGTCGATGGCCAAGGCGTTCAAGGTGGCGGCCTTCCCCAGAGTCTTCCTCATCGACGACGGCCGGACCGTGCTCGCGACGGGCCACGACCTGGCCGACGTGCTGGCCCTGACCGCCGCCCGTGGCTGAGTGGTCCTGGCCGCGTACGCTGGCCGCCGTCACAGGGCTGGCCTGGCGCAGCGCGCCCGCGACGGTGCTCTGCTACGTCGGCGCCACACTGGCGCAGGCCGCGGTCCCCATCGCCACGGCCTGGTTCACCAAGGCGCTGCTCGACGCGCTGAACGCCGAGCGCGGCTCCGTGCTCGGCGCGGCGCTCGGGCTGGCCGCCAGTGGCCTGGCCGCCGGCGTGCTGCCGAGCCTGTCCACCTACGCCAACGGCGCCCTGGGCAGGGCGGTCGGCCTGCGCGCCACCGATCGGCTGTTCGCCGCCACCGGGAAGTTCGCCGGGCTGCGCTACTTCGAGGACCCCGCCTTCCTGGACCGGCTGCGCCTGGCGCAGCAGTCCACCACCGACTGCCACGGGCTGCTCGGATCCGCTTTCGACGTCGGCAGGGCCGCGCTCACGGTCGCCGGGTTCCTCGGGGCGCTGGCGCTGATCAACCCGTGGATGGCGGTGATCGTGCTGGCCTCGCTCGCGCCCGCGCTCGCCGCCCAGCTACGTCTGGCCAGGCAGTACACGACGATGATGTGGCAGACCAGCCCGTCCCAGCGCAGGGAGTTCTTCTACGGCCAGCTGCTGACCGGCGCCCAGGCCGCCAAGGAGGTCCGGCTGTTCGGGATCGGCGGTTTCCTGCGCGGGCGGATGCTGGCCGAGCGAAGGGGCGTCAACCGCGCCCAGCGCCGCCTGGACCTGCGCCGGCTGGCCACGAACGGCGCGCTCGAACTTCTGGCCGCGCTGGTGGCCGGCGGCGGGCTGGTGTGGGCGGGCCTGGTGGCGCGCGAAGGCAGGATCAGCGCGGGGGACGTGGTGATGTTCATCGGTGCGGTGGCAGGCACCCAGCTGGGGCTCAACACGATGGTGCACATGATCGCGCAGATGGCCCAGAGCCTGCGGATGTTCGGCCACTACCTCGACGTCACCCACGCCCCGCCCGACCTGCCCGTCGCGGCCACCGCCCGGCTGCCGGCGCTGCGGCGCGGCATCGAACTGCGCGACGTGTGGTTCCGGTACGGCGACGACCACCCGTGGATCCTGCGCGGCGTCGACCTGTTCATCCCGTACGGCGGCACCGTCGCCCTGGTCGGGCTCAACGGAGCGGGCAAGAGCACCCTGGTCAAGCTGCTGTGCCGGTTCTACGACCCCACCAAGGGCACGATCCTGTGGGACGGCGTGGACCTGCGCCACAGCGACCCCGCGGACCTGCGCGCCCGGATCAGCGCCGTCTTCCAGGACCACATGGCCTATGACCTGTCCGCCGCCGAGAACATCGGTCTCGGGCATCTTCCCCTGATCGACTCCGGGCCCGACATCGAGGCCGCCGCGCGGCGGGCCGGCATCCACGATGCGCTCGTCGCGCTGCCGCGCGGTTACCGGACTCTGCTGACCCGGCTCTTCTTCAGCGACGGCGACGAGGACTCCGCGTCCACCGGGGTCGAACTGTCCGGCGGGCAGTGGCAACGGATCGCCATCGCCCGCGCGCTGCTGCGCGACGGGCCCGACCTGATGATCCTCGACGAGCCCAGCTCAGGGCTGGACCCGGAGGCCGAACACGACATCCACGTCCGGATGCGCGCCGGCCGGTCAGGGCGTACCGGCCTGCTCATCTCGCACCGCCTCAACACGGTGCGCGACGCCGACCTGATCGTCGTGCTGAAGGAGGGGCGGGTGGCCGAGCGAGGGCGGCACGAGGACCTGATGGACCTGCGGGGCCCGTACGCCGACCTCTTCACCCTGCAGTCCGCGGGCTACGTCACGGAGCACATCGGATGAGATACATGGCCGGCATCGTGCTGGTGGTGGTCGCCGCCCTGGTGTGGCTGCGCGGGCGGTTCGTCACGGTCACCGTCGAGGGCGTCAGCATGGAGCCCACCGTGCGTCCAGGGCAGCGGCTGCTGGCCCGGCGTACCCGGGGTGTGACGGGCGACGTCGTGATCGTGCGCAACCCGCACCTCGCTCCGCCGCTGCTGGTCAAGCGGCTGGCCGCCTGCGAAGGGGAACGGCTGCCCGCTGTGCTGGGCGGTGGTCCCGTACCCGCCGGTCGCGTCGCGGTCCTCGGTGACAACCCGGGCCGGAGCGTGGACTCCCGGCACTTCGGCCTGCTGCCCGCCTCTCACGTGGTGGCGGTCATCAGGTCTCTGCCTCCACGAGGGGAACAGTGATCGATCATGCAGTACGTCGAGGTGGCGAGCAGGCTGCTGCTGGTCACGGTGTTCGCGCTCGCCCTGGCGGGCAAGGTCTGCGGACGCCGGGCCTGGGAGGGGTTCGTCGGGTCGCTCAAGGAGATGGCCGTGGTCGGCCGGGCGGTCGTCCCGATGGCCGCCGTGGCCGTCACCGTGGCGGAGACCGCGGTGATCGTGCTGGTCCTGGCGCCGCCACGCTGGGCCGGGACGGCGGGATTCGCGCTGGCGGCGGTGCTGCTGAGCTGCTTCACCGTGGCCGTGAGCGCGGTGGCCCGCAGGCCGGCCCCGGTGCCGTGCCGTTGCTTCGGCCCTTCCGCGACACCGGTCGGCGTGGCGCACGTGGTGCGCAACCTGATCCTCGTCGCGGCGTCCCTGCTCGGGCTGGTGGGATCGCTGGCGAACGACCCCACCGACCTGGTGATCAGCGCGGCTGCCGGAACTCTGGGCGCGGTGGCGGGACTGCTGCTGGCGCGGTGGGACGACCTCGCGGCGCTGCTGAGGCCGTCCTGGTGAATGCCCGGTGGGACGGTCACACCAGGGCGGCGACCGCGCGCAGGGTGACGCCCGTGCCGACGAGCAGGACGAGCGCGGCGGTCATCGTGGCGCTGTAGGGGCGCAGGCGCTGCAGCCGCCCCACCAGGGTGAGGTCACCCAGCCTGCGCAGAGCGAGCGCGGCGGCCAGCAGCGTGAGCGCCATGCCGAGCCCGTAGCAGACGACGGTCATGACACCGAACACGGTACGTCCCAGTGCCACCGCGCCGAGCAGGACCACCAGGGCGGACGGGCTCGGCACCAGCCCGCCGGCCACGGCCAGCGCCACCACCCCACCCGATCGCCGCCCGTGCCCGTGGCCGTGCCCATGCCCGTGGCCGTGCCCGTGACCGTGACCGTGCCCGTGCCCGTGACCGGGGACGGAGCCGGGGGCGGGGGTGCGGCGGCGGGCGGAGCGGAGCAGGCCGGCGCCGATCAGGGCGATGATGAGGCCACTGGCCACCCCGAGCCAGCTCAGCACCGCCTCCCCCGTGAACGACGCGGTAAGCGTGACCAGCAGCCCCAGGACCAGCACCCCCGCCGTATGGGTGGCGGTGACCGTGGCCGCGACGGCGGCCGTGTCGCGCAGCCGTCTGTCACGCCCGGCGAGGTAAGCGGCCATGACGGTCTTGCCGTGGCCGGGCATCGCCGCGTGCACGGCTCCGAGCAGCAGCGACAGCAGCAGGGCCAGCATGCCGAGCGGCACGGTCAGCCGGTCGGCGCCCACCAGCGTGTTCAGCCGGTCGGCCAGCAGGGTGGTGTAGCGGGTGATGAGGTCCACGCCCGGCACGGTCACGGACGTCCCGGCTTCTCCGGCGCCCGGCTCCACCGTGACGCGCGCTCGGCGTACGTCGAGGGGGGAGCTGAGCAGGTCGGCGGGGTAGTCGCGCAACCCGCCCGACACGCTGTGCGCGGGCACGCTGGAGGCGCTGAGCCGCACGCCGTCCCCCCGGGCCGTGATCTCCCGCCAGCCCACGGTGCCGGCGCGGTGGGCGTTGGCGAAGGTGAGGGTGAGCGGCCGGTCCACCCGCAAGGGCGCGGTCAGGCGGCACGTCAGCCTGCTCGTACGCAGCCCCGCCGCCCCCGCCTGGTAGGCGAAGGACGTCTCGGTCACCCGCCAGCCCAGCGGCCGTCCCTCCACCGTGCCCCTGACGGCGTCGCGCAACTCGGCGCAGGCGCGACGGGCGTGGGCGTCCACGGGGCCGCGTACCGGCTGCTGCAAGGTCGGGATCTCGGCGCTGTCCACGATCGCGACGTGCTCGATCCGGTCGCGGTGGATCGTCAGCCCGTCGTAGTGGTTGACGCTGAAGTTGCCCAGCGGATGCGCGGCCAGCACCGCCGAGACCAGAGGGGCGGCCAGAGGAGCGATCATGCCGTCGCCGCCAGCAGCCTGCGCGCCCGCGCCGCCCCTGCCGGGGAGAAGTGCGGGTGGATGGACAGGGCCCTGGTCAGGTGGGCGCGGGCGGAGGCGGTGTGCCCGAGTGCCTGCTCGATCTCGCCGCGGTGGTAGGCGAACAGCGCCCGGTGCCCGCCGAGCCTTTCGGCGCGGGCGGCGTACGTGGCGGCCTCGGCGTGGCGGCCCGCCCGGTGCAGCGCCCAGCCCAGGGCGTCGGCGACCTCGACGCTCTGGCGCCGTTTCCACTCCGCCCGCAGGTGCCGGACCGCGGTGTCCGGATCACCGTGATCGGCTTCGTACGTGCCCATGGCCAGGTGGTCGGTCTTCCCGGCGGCGACCAGGAGCTTGTGCTGGGCGGTGAACACGGCGTACTGACGCCCGGCCCCGGCCCGGTCGCCGAGGTGTTCGAGCAGTTCGCCGTACTCGACGACGAACGACGGAGCCTTGGCGACGACGGCGGCGTAGCCGCGCCGCGCCTGGTCGACGTGGCCGAGCGCGGCCTGTGCGCGGGCCTTGCCCGCCTGCGAGGGCACGTGCCCGGGATCGGCGGCCAGCGCCTCGGCGTAGGCGGCGAGCGCGGAGCGCGGGTCACCGGTTTCCCAGGCCAGGTCGCCGAGTTGCCCTTGGCAGAAGGCGTATTCGGCGGGGTCGCCGGCGATCGAGCACGCGCGGTGCAGCAGTTCGCGTGCGGGCCCCGGCCGCCCGTGCACCTGCTCCAGGCGTGCGGCCCTGGTGAAGGAGGCGAAGTCGGGGCGGCCGTCGAGCATGTGCCGCAGCGTGCTCTCGGCCTGGCGGTAGTGGCCGAGTTCGAGGTGGGCGTCGGTGAGCACGCCGTACAGCGGCCAGCGGTAGGGGGCGGCCTCGCGGGCCTGTTCGGCCCACCGGACCGCTCCGGCGAAGTCGTGCGCGGCGTTGGCCAGCGCGCCCATGCCGATCACGGCGTCGATGTACGGCTCACCGTCGCCCGTGGGCAGGCGCATCGAACGTTCGAACGCGCCACGCGCCTTGGCGTGGTAGGCGCCGTCGGCGGTGCGGCGGACCTGCTCCAGGTAGAGGAAACCGAGGCCCGCCCAGGCCGCCGCGTCGTCCGGGTGACGGCGCAGGCGGTTCTGGGCGTCCTCGATCGACCCGGCCAGGTCGTACGGCGACCACCCCGCCTTCCTGGGTGTCGGTTCGTCCCGGCGCAGGGCGCCGCCAGGGGCGTACAGGGCCAGCAGCACGCATCCCAGCAGCAGGCATCCCAGCAGGGGCAACGATCGCCGTATACGACTCATCTGATCGGGTGTCCTCGGTGCGGGCTCAGCCGGCGGTGACGGGCAGCGCCAGGTAGGGGAAGCTGCCGGAGATGGGTTTGTAGAGGAATGCCGGGTTGTCCTCGGCGATGAGGTTCGGAGCGCCGGGGCCCGCGGGCTCGCCCAGGAGCATGCGCAGGTTGACGGTCACGACGTCGTCGATGAGGCGGCGGCCGTTGGGGTAGCCCTGCGCGTCGCCCTTGAGCAGGCCGTACTTGTCCGGCTCGGCGGCGACGGGCGTGCTCATGTTGAGGCGCAGTTCCTCCGCCTTGACGATGCGCGAGACGTCCCGGTTCAGCAGGTGGGAGTTGAGGTCCCGGTCGATCGGCCCGTCGCCCTGCGCGGTCAGGCCGGTGAGGTAGATCTCCTCCAGGTCCTTGCGCGGGGCCGGCGGCGCCGCGACCTTGGCCTGTTTCGCGACGACCTTGGCCTGGCCGGGGTCGAGCGTGGACGGCACGACCAGCCCGCCGCTCTCGTCGCCGTCGGGCCGCAGCGTGTTGAAGCGGTCGCGCTGCTTCAGCGGAATGATGACCTCGTTGAAGTTGGGGTTGCCCAGCCGAGAGACCTGCTTGTAGCCGGCCTCCCCCGAGCCGAGCACGCCGCTGGACCTGCGGGAGGCGGTGGTCCAGACGCCGATGACGGGGTTGGCCGCGGGGTCGCCGCCGAGCGCCAGCTCCGACTTGGGGATCTGCAGGGCCAGCGAGCTGACGTTGAGCGGCACGCCCGTCTTGACCGGGAAGAACGGCAGCCCGAACCTGAGCAGGTTGACCGCGTGGTTGTCGGAGTAGAACGGGTCGGCGGCCGTGCCGGTGAAGACCTTGCCCCCTCCCGGCAGGTCACGGACGGCCTTGCGGCGCAGCTGCGGATAGTCGGGCGCGGCCAGGGCGCCCATGTCGGTGGGAGCGACATAACCGTCGCGGACGAGCGTCTCCCACTTGCCGTCGCGCAGCCTGGTCAGCGTGTAGCTCTGCTCGACCAGGGCGTCGGCCGGCCCGGCCTGGTGCTTGCGGACCAAGGAGGGCACCGGAAGCCCCTTGGTGGTGAACGTCCACCGGTAGGTGACGGCGGCCCGGCCGGTGCCGGTGTTGTCGATGTGCACCTCGTAGCGGGCGCCGGTGTCGAACTGGTAGGGCTTGTTCGGCACCTGGAAGGGGATGTAGTTGGCCACGATCGTGACCGTGTCCTGGCGTTCGGGGCTGGTGAAGGCGTACAGGTCGGTCGCGTCGACCTGCTTGTCCCGGGTGGTCGCGGGGGCGTCCCAGTGGCTGGTCGCCGTGCCCGGCCGCATGGAGGGGCCGAGCAGCACCGTGGTCGTCAGCATGGCTATGGCGGCGCCGCCGGCGGCGGCCCACGTCCACCGGCTTCTCGCGCTGGTCACTCGCATCTGTCTCTCGTTTCGCCGGCACCCGGCCGTGCCCGCGGGCACGGCCGGGCGGATCTCAGGTCAGGGGAGGTCGCCCTACGGCACGTACTGGACGACCGCGTCCAGGTTGGCCAGGTAGGCGCCCTCGTTCAGCGGGATGCCGGTGAGCCGCCTGACGGTCCGGCTGAGGTAGGGGCTGACGTAGAACGGCCAGTGCTTGGGCCCGATGCCGCCTTCGAGCGGCCGGGGCGTGGGAACGTACGGGGCGAACTCCGACAGCCGGTAGGTGGCCACGAGCTGCTCGCCCTGGGGCCGGCCGTCGATCTCGACCTGAGCGTGCGCGCCGTCGGGGCGCAGGTAGATGTCGTGGATGGCGGCCCTGTGCCCGCTCTTGACGTCGTTGATGGCGAACCCGCCGGGGTAGTAGACGCCGTTGCACGGGTCGATGTGGTCCTGCTTCCACCCGATGGGCATGTAGATGCCCTTGTTGCCGGGCTTGGCCTGCATGGGGGCGAGGCCCTCCACCCGGATGCCGCGCTCGTCGAGGAGCCTGACGATGTCGTTGCCGAAATCGAAGTTCGCGTGCCCCTTCGGGCCGAAGTAGGGGAACTCGAAACACGTGGCGCTCGGCGGCTGAATGGACGGGCTGCCGGGAATCGTGGGAGCGGCCCCTGCGGGGGCGGCCGTCGCCGCGATTATCGCGGCGCCGATCATGAGTGTTCCGGTAATGCGGGAAAGGGTGCGCATGGCTGTCGGCCTTTCGTTGTCACGAGACGATCGAACGCCTCTGACCTGCGATGACCTGCTCAACGTAGTGAAGATGTCACTCTTTGTAAAGGGAGCGTAAACGCGGTCATCGAAAGGCCGGCATCCGTAAATCGGGTGCACGAAAACAATGCGCGGCGAGGTCGGTTGTATGGGGCGTGAAAAGAGAAAGGCGCCCGATTCGAGGGCGCCTTGTGGTGGGCTCAGATTCCGGTGTCCGGGGAGGGTGGGACGGTGGGTGTGGGGGTCG
>NZ_SMLD01000359.1:0-2094 GCF_004352805.1 Nonomuraea mesophila | reverse complement strand
CCGCATGACGCCGCCCCGGTCGCGGCGTCATGCGGGGAGGGTGATCTCGACCTCGGTGCCCTGTCCGGGGACGCTGACGATCGAGACGTCACCGCCGACCTCGGCCATCCGGCCCCGGATGGAGCGGGCGACCCCCAGCCGCCCCTCGGTCAGCGCCTCGTCCAGCCTCCCGTCAGGGATGCCGGGCCCGTCGTCGCGCACGCTGACGGTCACCGTCCCCTCACCCGGCTCGGCGAGCACCCACGCCCGCGCCGACGGCCCGCAGTGCGTCCTGACGTTGTCGAGGGCGGCGCCGACGGCCGCCGCCGCCTGCTCGGCCACCGGCGCGGGCAGGACGAGCGGGGTGGCCGGGGTGGAGACCGTCACCTGGGACGAGGCGTGCCGCAGCAGCAGCGTGCGCAGGTCGGCGGAGCCCGGGGCGCCGCCCTCGCCGGGGTGGTCGGCGACGAGGCGGCGTAAGGCGGCCTCCTGCTCACCGGCGAGGCGGCCCAGTTCGGCCGCCTCGCCACCGAGCCGCCGGCCGCGCCGGTGCACCAGGGCGAGGACCTGCAGCACGGAGTCGTGGATGTCGCGGGCCAGGCGGTCGCGCTCGCGCTGGGCGGCCTCCATCTCGACGGCCCGCTGCATGCGTTCCTCGGCCTCCTTGGCGAGCCGGGCCACGTGGCCGACCACGACACCCGACAGGAAGAGCAGGACCGCGCCGTTGACCAGGAGGGGTACGTCGGGGGCGCGCACGCGCAGCCACAAGTCGGCCGCCGCCATGACGATCGCCGCGACCGCTCCCGCGCGCCTGCCGCCGTGCACGGCCCAGGCCAGCACGGGCCCGGCCACCCAGGTCGCGGGGACGGGGGTGGTGCCCGCCTCGCCCTGCGCCGCGCCCTGGACGTACGGCGAGGCCAGCAGGCAGGCCAGCACCACGAGCAGGTCGAGCACGAGCAGCGGCCACCGGCGCCGCGCGGCGGCGGAGTAGGCGAAGGTCGCCGCCGCCGTCCACACCGCCATCACGCCGATGACCAGCCAGCCGAGCACCGGCTGCTCGTAGCCGCGGTTCTGGGCCATCAGCACGATCGCGTAGCCGAGACTCGCGGCGCGGAAGACGGCGATCGCCCGCCAGAACGGCCCCTCGATAGCCATGAGCCCTTCTCATGTTTCCGACACAAGAAATTGACAGATAGTTGCAATATCCATGCGAAAGGGACATCCCCGATGGCAGAATCCGGGGACCCCTAATGCAAGGAACGCTACAGATGTCCGCTGTGAATCATTTCACCTATGGGCCGCTCACGCCGCTGCTGGCCTACGTGATGTCGTGCATCGGGTCGATGCTCGGCCTGCGCCTCACCGCGCAGGCCCACGCCTCGCGTGGGGGTTCCAAGGTGCGGTGGCTGCTCGGCGCGGCCATCTCCATCGGTGGCACGGGCATCTGGGTGATGCACTTCATCGGCATGATGGGCTTCCAGGTGGAAGGCACCCAGATCAAGTACGACGTGTGGCTCACCGCGGCCTCCGCGGCGGTCGCCATCATCGTCGTGGGCACCGGCCTGTTCCTCGTCTCCTACGGCCGCGGCCGGCTCCTGGCGCTGCTCGGCGGCGGCCTTCTCACGGGGCTCGGGGTGGCCTCCATGCACTACCTGGGCATGTACGCGATGAACATGTCCGCCCAGGTCTCCTACGACCGCGTCACCGTGGCGATCTCCGTGATCATCGCCGTGGTCGCCGCGACGGTCGCGTTGTGGTTCACGCTCCGCGTCAGGAAGCCCATCTGGATCACCGGCGCCGCCATGGTCATGGGCGTGGCCGTGTCCGGCATGCACTACACCGGCATGTACGCGATGCACGTCACGGTCGACTCGCAGCCCGGCGTGGTCACCGGCGCCGACGCGCTCGACTTCCTCGTGCCGCTCATGACCGTGATCAGCCTGATCACCCTGACCATGCTCCTCATGGTGATCCTCTCGCCGACGGAGGAGGAACTGCACGAGGACGCGGAGCTCCTCGCCAAACTGGAGCTGCGCCGGCGCACCGCGCAGCAACAGCAGCAGCTCGCCTTCCCCACTCCCGGTGCCGCGCCGGCGTCGATGCCGCTGGCCGCCC
>NZ_SMLD01000358.1:0-2110 GCF_004352805.1 Nonomuraea mesophila | reverse complement strand
GCATCGCCGCCCGCAACGGCACCCCGATCAGTTTCTGGCAGTTCACCAAGTACGGTCTGGTCGTCACCGTGGTGACCATCACGCTGACCGCGCCGTACCTGTGGCTGCGCTACCTCACCTGACGCCGTACATGAGCCGGCAGCGGCCGGCCCGGCAGTCCTCCAGGCCCTGCGCGGCGGTGCGGCGGGCCCGGGTCAGCTCTGCGATCCTGGCATCGAGCCGGTCCACCACCGCTTCCAGTCGCCAGCGCTCGCTGTCGCACGTGGCCCCGCCCTGGTCGTGCGCGGTCAGGGCGTCGATGACCTCGTCCAGGGTGAGGCCCAGTTCCTGCAGCGCCTTGGCCATGCGGATGCGTTCGGCCGCCTCGGCGGTGAAGACGCGGTAGCCGGAGGGTCTGCGCTCGGCGGCGGGCAGGATGCCGCGCCGCTCGTAGAAGCGCACGGTGTCCACGCTGACCCCGGCTTCCTGGGCGACCTGGCCGATTCTCATGTGGGTGCACCTCTTGACTCTGGACTCAGGTCCAGACTCTACGGTTCAGGTGAGGGCGCCACAAGAGCGCCGGAACCCGCCGAAAGGAGTCCACTGTGGACATCCCGCCCGCTTCCACGCCCGTCGTCTGCGACATGACCACCGCCCCCGACACCGCCCGGCAGCGCCTGGAGGAATACCGGCTGCTGTTCGCCCGGCACCTGCTCGGCCGCGAGCGGACCGGCCGGGGCGTCCGCTTCCGGCTGCGCGCCGAACCCGGCGTGGCGGCGTGGGTGCGCGACCTCGCCGCACGGGAGAAGGCCTGCTGCGCGTTCTTCGCCTTCGAGGTCACGGTCGAGGGCGAGGGAGAGGGAGAGCAGGTGATCTGGGACTGCGCGGTCAGCGGCAACGACGCCGCGCGTGCCGTACTGGAGGAGTTCTACCTGCTGCCCGTGGCGAGTTCCGAGGAGGTGGAGAAGCGACTGGCGAGCATGGGTCTGGACCTCACCGCCGATCCGGCCGACCCGGCTGCCTCCGCGGGCTTGCACTGACATACCATTTCCGAGATATCATCGCCGTATGGCGATTGATGATACTACCGGCCGCTGCGTCCGCATGGACATCGCCGTCGGCGTCCTCCCGGCGGCCGCGTTGTTCCACTCCCTGGCCGACGAGACGCGGCTGCGCATCGTGGCCCGGCTCGCCCGCGGCGAGGCACGCGTCGTCGACCTGACCGCCGAACTCGGGCTGGCGCAGTCCACGGTGTCCAAGCACCTGGCCTGCCTGCGCGACTGCGGCCTCGTCGACTATCGCGCCGAAGGCCGGCAGTCGTTCTACTCCCTGACCCGGCCCGAGCTGATGGACCTGCTGGCCTCGGCCGAGCAACTGCTGGCAGCCACCGGCCACGCGGTCACGCTCCGCCCTGCCCCCGGCACCGGCCGGCACGACTGTGACGGTGTCGCGCCGGCGGCCGGAAAAGCGGCGACATGAGCGCGCTCAACCAGACCAGCCCCGCGCCCTCCCCTGCGCGGCGCACGCTGCTGCGGCAGCGAATCCGGCTGCTGGTGGCGGCCACCATCGCCTACAACGTGATCGAAGCGGTCGTGGCCATCGCCGCAGGCACCATCGCCTCTTCGGTCGCTCTCATCGGATTCGGCCTCGACTCCATCGTCGAGGTCGCCTCCGCCACCGCGGTCGCCTGGCAGTTCTCCGCCGCCGACCACGAAACACGGGAGAAGAGCGCGCTGCGTGTCATCGCGCTCTCGTTCTTCGCCCTGGCCGCCTATGTCACCTTCGACTCGGTCCGCGCCCTGCTCGGCGTCGGCGAGGCCGAGCACTCCACCCCCGGCCTGATCCTGGCCACCCTGTCGCTCGTGATCATGCCCTTCCTGTCGTACGCCCAGCGCCGCGCGGGCCGCGAACTCGGCTCCGCCGCCGCGGTCGCCGACTCCAAGCAGACCCTGCTGTGCACCTACCTGTCGGCGGTCCTGCTGGTGGGCCTGGCGCTCAACAGCCTGTTCGGCTGGTCCTGGGCCGATCCCATCGCCGCCCTCGTCATCGCCGCCGTCGCGGTCAAGGAAGGCCGCGAAGCCTGGCGCGGGGACGCCTGCTGTGCGGTCCCGGCCGCCGCCCTGCCCACCGC
>NZ_SMLD01000357.1:0-2216 GCF_004352805.1 Nonomuraea mesophila | reverse complement strand
CCCCGGCACCGCAACAGGCCCCGCTTTCCGCTGCGGCGCAGTAACCCCCGTTCCTGTGTGGCGCAGCAGCCAAGCCCGCTCCGGCCCCGGCGCAGCCAGCTCGGCCCGCTCCGGCCCCGGCGCAGCAGTCCCTCGCATGGGCTGTGGCGCAGCAGCAGGCCCCGCTTCCGCCGTGGGGCAGTGGCACGACCCCGCTCCGGTCTCGGCGCAGCCAGCTCGGCCCGCTCGGTCACGGCGCAGGTTGACGCCCGTGTTGTCGCGGTGCCCGCTCGGCCTGTTCCCGATTGCTGCCTGAAGTGCGGCCCGCTGCCGCCGCCCACGGACGGTCCCGGCCGCAGCACGGTTCACCCGCCACGAAGGCTCAGCTCACCGTGGGGCCGTGGTCAGGATCGGCGCGAGTTCAGGAGGGTCGGCGCGTTCGACGCGGACGGAGTCGCAACCCACCCAGTCGGCCGCCGACCACAGGGCCTCGCGCACGGCGTCGCCCCACTTGGCGGAGGAGAGGCCGGGCTCCAGGCTGAGCTGCCTGGCCACCAGGGTGGCGCCCTCGCGCGCCGGGTCGACCCGGCCGATCAGCCGGCCGCCCGCCAGCACCGGCATCGTGAAATAGCCGTGTACACGCTTGTGCTTGGGGACGTAGAGCTCCAGCGTGTAGCGGAACCCGAAGACGCGCTCGGTGCGGCCCCGGTGCCAGATGAGCGAGTCGAACGGCGACAGCAGCGTCGTGCGGTGGCGGCCACGCGGATCGGATGCCAGGGCGACCGGATCGGCCCAGGCGTTGGCGTGGCCCTTCTTGCCCGGCCAGCCCGTCACGGTCACGGGTGAGAGCCCCGCGGCCCCGCTGAGCAGCACCTCGTCGAGGATCGCGGCGTAGCGGCCCTTGAGCCGGAGGAAGTCGATCAGGTCGGTGCGGTTGGCCACGCCCAGCGAGCGGCCCGCGATGGCGGCCAGGCGCGTGATGCACTCCTCGTCGGACAGGTCTTCGCCCAGCAGGTCGGCGGGGATGACCCGCTCGGCCAGGTCGTAGACCCGCCGCCAGCCGACCCGGCGGGTGCAGACCAGCTCGCCGATGTCGAGCAGCCACTCCAGGCCGATCTTGGAGTCGGACCAGTCCCACCACGGGCCGCCGTTCTTGGCGCCGCCCACGTCGGACGTCGTCAGCGGGCCCGACTCGCGTACTTTCTCCAGCAGCTTGTCGACGTCGTCGGGGACCTCGTGCCAGCGGAAGCGCCGCTCGCGGTAGGCACGGCGCCGGAACGAGTAGAGCGGCCAGTGCTCGATGGGCAGGATGCAGGCCGCGTGGCACCAGTATTCGAAGCTCTGGGCGGGGTCGTGCCAGTATGCCCGTTCGACCTTGGACCTGCCGATCGCGCCCAGGCGGGCGTAGGCGACCAGCTCGTGGGAGCGGGCGAGGACCGAGATCGTGTCGAGCTGCACGGCGCCGAGCCTGCGCAGCATGGCGTGCACCCCACCCTTGCGTGCGTCGGCGCCGGCGAAGCCCTGGGCCCGCAGGATGACCCGGCGCGCTTCGTCGGCGGTCAGATCCGGTATGGGGGTCATGTCTGCATTTCCGTACGGCGGTGCATGCGAGCAATCTAGCGGCGGCCACCGACAAACCCCGCCCGCCCGGACCGCCGATGCGAGGACGAGGACCTCTAAGCCCGTCGCCTGAGGCTGTGCCGGGCGAGGTCTTCCGTTCGTGCTCAAGGATTGTAAGAGGTGGAGCCACAGCGGCATGCCGAGGGTGTGACCTGGCAGGACGATTGTCGGAAGTGGTCACGTCATGCCACGCGGGCGACGTTGGGACGCTGGGCGGGAATGGCGCGACACGCCGTGCTCACGTCGGGGGGAGGGGGCGACGGGACGTGCCTGGGGAATCTGAGGCCGCACCCACGCACCAGGGGAGAGAACCGTTACACGCCCGGGAGGAGTCGAGATGCCCGAGGGGAGTTGGGAGACATCCGGGGGAGCGTCGGGGTGCCCGGGGAGAGAGGGCTGAGACACGCCCGGGGAGAAGCTGAGACGTGCCCACGCACCCGGGAGGGGAGGGATCCGTTACGTGCCCGGGGAAAGAGCCGAGGCCGGGGGAGTGAGGTCCGGGAGAGCCCAGAGACGCCCGGGAGAGTCGAGGTCCGGGGAGAGCCCGGAGCGCCTGGGGAGGCGGGTCGGGAGAGCCGGGAGGCGTCCGGGGGAGGCGAGAGGTGCGCGGAGAAGCT
>NZ_SMLD01000356.1:0-2247 GCF_004352805.1 Nonomuraea mesophila | reverse complement strand
GGGTTGCGGGGGTGAAGGGGGTGTCGGGTGTGATGTGGCTTTTCGGTGGAGTGGAACGGCGATCGGTGCATCCGCCGACCAGGCCGGCACCCCGTCCGGTCCAGACGGTCGGCCTGCATGGACGGTGTGCATGGGGCGCGTGCACGGGCGGTGTGCAGGGGCGGTGTGCACGGGTGGCTGCATGGACGGTCTGCGGTCGGCGTACCTGGTCGGGTGCACGGGACGGCCCGCACGGACGGGGGTGGGGACGTGGGAAGGTGTGCCTTCAGCCGAGGGCCGGAGCGTAGGGGGCGACGTCCACGGGAGGTTCCTCGCCGAGGGCCAGAGCGGCGACGATGCGGCCGGTGAAGGGGCCCGCCGTCAGGCCGTACGAGCTCAGACCCGTCGCCACCACCACCCGGCTGGTGAGGCGGCCGATGAGCGCCTTGCCGGGGGCGTACACGGGACGCAGCCCGACCCTGGTCTCCGTCACCGTCGCGCCCAGCAGGCCCGGCGCCACCTGCAACCCCGCCGCGATCACCTCGCCGAGCCCGCCCATCGTGACACGCGGCGAGAAGCCCACGTCCTCGATGGTCGCGCCGATGACGACGCGGGAGTCGGGAAAGCCCAGCAGGTAGGGGCCGATCCTGGGCAGCACGATCGGCCACCAGGCGGTGTCGATGCCCTCCAGGGTGACGTGCAGGATCTGGCCGCGCCTGGGGAAGACCGGCAGTTTCACCCCCAGCGGCCGGCACACCTCACCGGTCCACGCGCCGGCGGCCACGATCACGGCGTCCGCGTCGAGCGGAACACCCTCAGCGGCGAAGTCGTGGGCGCCCGTGCCGGTGACCGGCGCATGCGAGGTCACCAGCGGCGTCGCCTGCCGCCAGGAGGTGCCCCCCGCCCGCGCGCCCGCGCCTTGGCCCGCGCCCGCGCCTCCGCCTCCGCTGTCGCTCGCGCCTGCGCCCGTGCCTGCGCCTGCGCCTGCGCCTGCGCCTGCGCCTGCGCCTGTGCCTGCGCCTGTGCCTGCGCCTGTGCCTGCGCCTGTGCCTGTGCCTGCGCCTGCGCCTGTGCCTGCGCCTGTGCCTGTGCTGTCGCTCACGTCTGTGCCTGTGCCTGTGCTGTCGCTCACGCCTGCGTCTGTGCCCGCGTCTGTGCCTCCGTCCGTGAGCCGGGCCTGCACCGCATCCCCTGCGCCTTCCGCGGCCGCCGTGACCCTGGTGCCCGAGGACCCTCCCGTGCCCGTGCCCTCCGCGACGGTCCGCCCAGGCCCGGCGGGAACGTCGCCGGAGACTGTGGCGGCCTCACCGCCGGTGGCCGTGGCGGATTCGCCGCCGACGGTCGTGCCGGACCCAACAGCGTGTCCGCCACCGGCGGGCCCAGCGGAGGGGCCGGTGGGCCCGGCGGGAGAGGCGGGCCCGGCGGAAGAACTGTCGCTGTCAGGCTCGGCGAAGCGTTCGTCACCGTAGTGGCTCACCGTGGGGCCCCCGTCGGAGGGATCCGCTGAGGGGTCGCTGTCGGTGTGGCTCTGCGTGGTGTCGTCGTCGGCCAGAGCGGCGAGGAAGCCGGTGGGGCCGGTCGTGCCGTGCGGGCCGGAGTCGGCGGGCCGCACGAGTACCTGGCCGCCCGGGGTGAGGGTCGCGATGCCCGTACGGATTCGCGCCCCTCTGGCGACGGCGGCGCGCAGGAGCGCCTCGCGGACCGCGCAGCCGTTCACGCGGGCCGCCCCGGGCACGAGGATCGCGCTCAGGTCGTCGGAGAGCGGCGGGAATAGCTCGGACGGGGTGGGCACGTCGGTGATGTCGCCCATTTCCGGCGCTTCGGGATAGCGGCGGTGCAGCAGCGCCCGCACCTGCTCCAGCTCGGCCGGCTCCTCGGTGACCAGCAGGGCGCCCACCTTGGCGTACCCGATGTCCTCGCCCAGCTCCTCCACCAGCCCCGGATAGGCGCGGGCGCCCTCGCGGGTCAGCTGGTACCAGGCGTCGTCCTCCGCGTGGTCCACCCACGGGCACACGATCCCCGCGCCCGCCGGCGTGGCCTGGCCCCGGTAGCCGGACTCCACCACCGTCACCGTCACGCCGCGACCGGTCAGGTAGTAGGCCGCGGCGGCCCCGACGATGCCGCTTCCGATCACCACAACGCGCATGAATTCATCGTCGCAGCCTCTCCTGACCAGCCTGATGGCCGGGTCGTCCCCTTACCATCCGGATACCGGCCCCCGCCCCTCCCATGCCTGGGCGGCCGGTCCCCGGGCGCCCAGGCATGGGA
>NZ_SMLD01000355.1:0-2490 GCF_004352805.1 Nonomuraea mesophila | reverse complement strand
CAGTTGTGTCTAAGAGACAGGCCCTCACCAAGGTCGCCGCCCCGGGGGTCACTGTCACGAGGGGCGCCGGCCTGGGAATCGCCCGGCCTGGAGTCGCCCGGCCTGGAGTCGCCGGACCGGGGCGCGTCTATCTGGGGGTCGCCTGTCCGAGGGGAACCGGTTCGGGGGTCGCCCGTCCGGGAGTCGCCGGACCGGGGCGCATCTATCTGGGGGTTGTCCGTCCGAGGGGAACCGATTCGGGGGTCGCCTGTCCGAGGGGGGCCGATTTGTGAGTTGTCGAGTCGTGGGTCGCCGGGACGGGGGTGGGCGGCCTGTGCGTGGCGGGTCAGCAGTACGCCGGCTTGGGCCACCAGTTCGCCCAGCCGCAAATCTCCGGCGGCTTTCAGGCGTTGCCACACCCGATCACCCAGAGAGACCTGGTAGGACTTCCCGTAGCGGCGAAGCCAGGACTCGACCTGCCGCAGCGAGAACAGCGGCTGGTTGGCGGTGCCGCCGACGGGGGCGGGGAAGTCGTCGTGGCGGCGGCGCCAGTTGCTCACCGCGGCACGCCCGACACCGGCGAGCCGGGCGATGTCCCCGGCGTTGACGGTCGGGTCGTGGCTCATGGAGCCCACAGTAGTTCACAAGAGTCTTCAGCGCATCTGCTTGTGAAGTCTTTCAACCAATGATTTACTGCTGGGTATGAAGCACAACATCCGCTATGCCGCCGGATCAGACGTGGGCCGCCGCAGGGAGCAGAACGAAGATTCCGGCTATGCGAGTGGCCGGTTGCTCGTGGTGGCTGACGGGATGGGTGGGCACGCTGCCGGCGAGCTGGCGAGTTCGGCGGCGATCGCCGTCATGCGGGAGCTGGATGCCACGCTTCCCGAGACCGGCGCCGATCTGGAGGCCGCGCTGGAGGGCGCCGTGCACGAGGCGGCCCGCAGGCTGGTCGAGCTGGCCGACATCGACCCCGCGCGCAGGGGGATGGGGACCACGGTGACCGCCATGCTGTGGGACGGCTACCGGTTCGCCCTGGCTCATCTTGGTGACTCCCGCGGATATCTGCTTCGCGACGGCGCTCTCTACCAGATGACCAAGGATCACACACTTGTGCAGTCGATGGTGGACGAAGGGCGCATCACGGAGGACCAGGCGGCCGTGCATCCCAGGCGCTCGATGGTGCTGCGGGTGCTGGGCAGTGAGGGCAGGGCGGAGCCCGACATGGCGCTGCGCGAAGCCGAGCCTGATGATCGCTACCTCCTCTGCTCCGACGGCCTCACGACCGTCCTCGGGCCCGAGGTCCTGCACGAGGTGCTGACCACGGTGGCAGACCCGGGCGCAGCCGTCCAGCGGTTGATAGATCTCGCCAACGAGGGCGGCTCGCCCGACAACGTGACCGTGATCGTGGCCGACGTCGTCGCGCCGGGCGCCGGAGAAGTGAGCGTCTACCGGGTGGGCGCGGGCTCCTGACCGTGCCGGTCCCACGGCGATCCCATAGGTCTCATCAGCCTCGATAAACACCGATGACCACATAACCGATAATTCGCCTCATAGCTGCACACTTTCGCAGTGACCCGCGCGAACGTGCGATGGCGCTACTACAGTCCATCGTGATTTGTCGGTTATCTGGGAGGTGTCACCCTGGACCCGATCACGGACGAGCTGCTGAAGACGGTGCGGCAGGAACTCGGATACAAGGAGAAGAGCGGCCAGCTCACCAAGTTCGGTCAGTGGTACGCGGATCGCGTCCAAGACACCCAATACCGCAACGCGCCATGGTGTGACATGTTCCTCGCCTGGGCGGCGGACAAGGCCGGCGTCACCGAATATGTCGGCGAATTCGCGTGGACCCCTTCCCACGCGGCCTGGTTCATCAAGCAGGGCGCGTGGACGCGCAAACCCGAGCCCGGAGCGCTCGTCTTCTTCGACTGGCGCGGTGGCAAGAGCTACAAGGGCGTCGACCACGTGGGCGTGGTGGAGCGGGTCTCCGGCAAGAAGATCCACACGATCGAGGCCAACGTCGATCGCGTGTGGCTCAAGCGCAAAACCCGCGAGACGGACAAGGTCGTCGGCTACGGCATCCCCCGATTAGTCAAGGCGAACGCCGAGCGGCTCGACGAGATCCGGTCGACCGAGCGGCCGTTCGTGTCCGCGCCGCGGCCGGAGACCGGGCACGGCTCGCCACTCGACGTCCTCGGCACGCCTCCCGCGCTGCTCGCCGCGATGGTGCTCACCACGATCGTGCTCTCGCTCCGCCTGACGGGCCGCCGCCGCGGCACCCACCGCCGCCTCACCTGGCCCTGGAACGCGCCAACCACCCGCCGCCCCACCAAGACCTCCTCCGGTACGCAGCCCCGCGAAAAGGTACGTGCCACCGCCCAGCGCAGCCCCGCTCCCGCCCGGCGTGGTTCGGCTCCGGTCCAGCGCAACCCGGCCCCCGGCGAGCCCGCCCTTCCCGCCAGGACCCGTGTCCCGGCCGGCTCCGCCCGTCAGCCCACCCGGCAGGCC
>NZ_SMLD01000354.1:0-2503 GCF_004352805.1 Nonomuraea mesophila | reverse complement strand
GATCCCGCCCGCACGGACGAGCTCGTCTACATGACGGCGACGGACGCGCTCGCGGCCTTCGCCGCCCGGACGTTGTCGCCCGCCGAACTGCTCACCGCCGTCGTCGAACGGGCCGAGCGCATCGAGCCGAGCGTGAACGCGTTCGCGGAACGGTGGTTCGACCAGGCCATGGAGCAGGCCAGGCAGGCCGCCGACCGGTACGCCCGCGGCACGGCCAGGCCGCTCGAAGGGCTGCCCGTCGCGCTCAAGGAGGAGCAGCCCATCGCCGGGCACCCGCTGCGCGAGGGCTCGATGCTGCTGCGGGACAACGTCGCCGGGGAGAGCCACCCCATCGTCGGCCGGATCGTCGCGGCCGGCGGCATCGTGCACGCCAGGACCACCACCCCGGAGTTCTGCGCGGCCGGGTTCACGCACAGCGACCTGTGGGGCGTCACCCGCAACCCGTGGAGCCTCGCCCACTCCTCCGGCGGCTCGTCGGGCGGCTCAGGGGCGGCGCTGGCGGCGGGCACCGCGATGCTCGCGACCGGGTCCGACATCGGCGGCTCGATCCGCATCCCGGCGGCGTTCAACGGCGTGGTCGGGTTCAAGCCGCCGTACGGCCGGGTGCCCGCACTGCCGCCGTACAACCTCGACCACTACTGCCACGACGGGCCGATGGCGCGGACCGTGGCCGACTGCGCGCTGCTGCAGAACGTGATCGCCGGCCACGACCCGCGCGACCCGGTGTCGGTGCCCGCGCCCGCGCCGATCCCGCCGCCCGTCCCGCCGCTCGCGGGGTCGCTCAGGGGGCGGCGCGTGGCCGTCTGCGTGCACCTCGGCGACTATCCCGTCGAGCCGGAGGTCGCCGCCGCCACCTGGGACGCGGTGTCGGCGCTGACCGAGGCGGGCGCCGTCGTCGAGGAGGTGGAGCTGCCGTGGCGGCGCGCCGACATCATGCGGGCCGCCTGGGCTCACTACGGCGCCATCTTCGGGCCCATCATCGCCGAGGAGATGGCGGAGCACGGCGACGGCGTCACCCGCTACGTCCGCGACTTCCTCGACCGCAGCCTCGAGGCCGTCGCCGAACTGGGTTTCTACGGCGCACTGAAGATCGAGAGTCAGGTCCACGCCGACCTCGCCCGCCTCTTCGAACGCTTCGACGCGCTCGTCTGCCCCGCCTCCGGCACGCCCGCGTTCCTGGCGGGGGAGGACTACGTGGAGACGCCGCTGGTCGTGGACGGGGTGAGGCTCGACCACAACCTGGAGGCCCCGCTCACGGTGCCGTTCAACCTCGCCAGCCGCTGTCCCGTGCTCGGGGTGCCGTCCGGCCGCTCGTCGCAGGGCGTGCCCACCGGCGTGCAGGTGGTGGGCCGGCCGTACGACGACCACACCGTCTTCGAGATAGGGGCGGCGGTGACGGCGGCCCTGCCCTGGTACGCCGGCGAGTCCTGGCGGCCTGCCCTGTGAGCCGCCGGCACGGGATCGACCTCAGCTACTACGACCTCGGCCGCACCCCGTTCTTCGCCTGCGAGGTGGACCCGCGGTTCTCCTACTGCCTGTACGTGCCGGAGGACTACGACGAGACCGGGACGAAACGGTACGACCTCCTCGTGGCCGTGCACGGCACCGACCGCACGGCCAGCGAGTACCGTGACCGGTTCGCCACCTTCTGCGACGAGCACGACTGCATCGTGCTGGCGCCGTTGTTCCCCGCCGGCCTCGGCCGCCGTACGGAGCTGCACGACTACAAGTTCATCGGCTACGGAGGCATCAGGTTCGACCGGATCCTGCTGGCGATGGTGGACGAGGTCGCCGCGAAGTACCGCGCCGACGCCTCCCGCCTGCTCATGCACGGCTTCTCCGGCGGCGGCCAGTTCGTGCACCGCTTCCTGTACCTGCATCCCGACCGGCTGCGCGCGGCCTCGATCGGCGCGCCCGGCCTGGTCACCCTGCTCGACCCGCGCTGGCCGTGGTGGGCGGGCACCGGGGGCGTGACCGAGGAGTTCGGCGTACGGCTCGACGTCGACGCCATGCGCCGGGTCGCCGTGCAGATGGTCGTCGGCGCGGACGACACGGACACATGGGAGATCACCGTCACCGAGCGGGACGAGCTGTGGGTCGAGGGCGCCGACGCCGCCGGGGCCAACCGCATCGACCGGCTGGAGAACCTGCGCCGCAGCTTCGAGGCGGCGGGCATCCCGGTACGGTTCGACGTGGTGCCGGGCGCGGCCCACAACGGTTTCGACGTCCTGGACGCCGTACGCGCCTTCTTCCGCGACGAGCTGGCGGGCCCGCCCGCGCCGGCGGTCTGACCGCCCCGGCCCGCGCACGGGACGCATGCCGGATTCGGCGGTGCGGGCGGCGGTCGCGGTCCGAGAACGGGTAAGTTGGCGCCCCATGGAGGAACGCCAGAAGCACCCACGACTCACCGGCCGGGGTCGCGCGCTCGCCGCGCTGGCGGCCGTGGCCCTCGCCGGGACGGCGGCCTGCGCGAACCCGGCCGGTGAGTCGTGGGTGCTTCTGG
>NZ_SMLD01000353.1:0-2558 GCF_004352805.1 Nonomuraea mesophila | reverse complement strand
TACAAGCAACTGCTGGAGGTGGAGATCTGTCAAGCACAATGCACCGATAACTACAGCCTGGCGTATAGAGCGGGTGTTCAGCTGTCGGTGACTGGTTCGTCGGGTGGGGAAGCGTTCGTCTGCTGCCAGCGTCTGCGGTTGTGGTAGCCGTGAGGCAGGGCCCGAAGGGCGCGCAGCCGGTCGAGTTCGGCGGCGTCTGCTGTGACGATCCAGAGTCTGGTGCCGGGTTCTTGGTGAGCGGTGACCCAGCCGCGGCGGATCCAGTTGTAGAGGGTGACCGGCGGCATGGCCAGCTCGCGGGCGAGTTCGGCGGACCACCAGGCATGGCGGCCGGGCGGGCGGCGCGTGGGCCAGGTGCGGCCCGGCTGGTCGGTGGTGGTGCGCAGGCGGCGGACCAGGTCGCGGATGGCCTGGGCGCCGAAGGTGGCGAACCGTTTGGGAGGGCGTAAGCCTTCGGCATTAAGCCGGTCGGCGATCCGGGCGCTGGTCAGGCCGGCGTCGTCGAGCTGCAGGACCAGCTCGGCCAGGCGCGGGTAGTACGACAGTTGCTCCAGCCGGGCGACGGGGCGGACGAAGTCGCCGGTGGTGGTGTGTCCGCCTGCCCAGGTGATCTGGGCGGTGACCTGCTCGGATTCACCGTGGACAGTGACGGTGACGGCCTCGATGATGGTGCGCAGGAGCTGCTTGCGATCGGCGTTGGAGGTGGTGTCGGCATGCCACAGCGCTGGAAGATCTGCGGCCAGCGCGCGGATCTGCTCGCGCTCGGCGGCCGACAGCAGCAGCGGCCGGGTGGCCAGGAACCGGTCGTGGTCCTCGCGCAGGTTCTCCAGTTCGGCCAGCGCCTGTTCCCAGTCGCGTTCCAGCTGCCGCACCACCAGGCGGTTTTCCGGCTCGGCCAGCTGATATTGGCGCCGAGCCCGGTCGGCGGCATAGGCGGCGCGCTCCAGCCGCTGCCGCCACAGCTTCTCCAGCCGGGCACGGTCGGCCTCGATCTGCTCGGCGGCGCGCAGCGACACCTCCAACGCCGCCGGAGCGATCATCTGAAGCAATTGGCCGGTGACATGCGCGTCCACACACGGACCTGCCAGCTGCTGGCAGCGCGGCCCGCCGCGGTCGGCGTACTCGCGTACACACACGTAGTTGTGCAGCGAGTCGTCGCCGCGGCGATGGTATTGGACGATCATCCGGTGGCCGCAGCGGCCGCACCGGATCACCCCGACCAGCAGGGCGCGGCCGCTGCGGGCCGCGCCCGCCGACTCCGCGCGGGCCCGGTTGGCCGCCATCCGCTCCAGGTTGCGCTCATACCGCGCAGCGCTGATGTAGGCGGGCACCCGGTCCGGCAAGACGACCTGCCACTGTTGCCTCGGCACCGTCACCCGCCCGGTGAACGGGCGACCGGGAACCTTCTTGCGATGATCGACACCGCTTCGGCCGTAGGCATAGATCCCGGCGTAGATCGGGTTGTGCAGGATGTTGGTCAGCGTCATCCGGTTCGGGCGACGCCAGGCAAGCTCGCCCTGATCGACTCCTTCTCGCAGCCGGATCCCCAGCTGGATCCGATGCTCGACCAGGTAGGCCAGGACCGCGTTGATCGTGCCGAGTTCGTCGAACAGCTCGAAGATGAGCCTGATGACGGTCTGGACCTGCTCGTCGGGGTCCTTGACCACCTCTCCCGAGGGGCGCAGCACATAGCCGGTCGGCACCGAGAAGAACAACTCGCCGCGCTGGGCCTTGGCCAGCCGTCCCGCCGCCATCCGCTGTTTGATCAGGTGGAGTTCCGCCTCCGACATGGTGCCCTTCAGCCCGAGCAGCAGCCGGTCGTTGTACTGAGCCGGATCATAGATCCCGTCGCTGTCGCCGAGCAGCGTTCCCGCCAACGCGCACAGCTCCATCAACTGATACCAGTCCCGGCCCGAGCGGGCCAGCCGGGAGACCTCTACCCCGAGCACGATCCCCACATGTCCGAGCCCGACCTCGCTCACCAGTTCGGCGAATCCCGGCCGTCCCTGCGCGCTGGCGCCGGACATGCCCAGGTCGGCGTCGATTACCTTGACCCGCGCCGCTGCCCAGCCCAGCGCCACCGCCCGGTCCACCAGCGCGTACTGGACCCGGGCCGACTCGGTGTGCTCAAGCACCTGGCGGCGGGTCGACTGGCGCACGTACACCACTGCCATCCGGTCGGTGTGCTCGCGCCTCACCTTGGCCGGAAACCCTGGGGATGTGTTCGCCTGCCTGCTCATCGGGGCCGCCGGTCAGACTCGTCGCCGGGCGGGATAACCGTCGCTCCACCAGCAGCGCCAGCATCCGAATCGCCGCAATCCGACTCGTTTCGGGCAAATCGCCCCATCCGATGGGTGAGGAGGTCGTCGGCCGGGTCGTGGAGAGCCCGGCTCGCCCTCCGATCGCCGACTGACGGTGATGCCGCACCCCCTTCCCGCGGGGCGCTCTGCTCCTTGAGCCGCTGGGCGACAGCCACCAACTCCAGCAGACCTTCGATGCCAATCATCGCAGCTCCAGGCCCTAACAGCTATATAGGTGCACTGTAGAAAGCTGCTTGA